>JAFGPH010000259.1 GCA_016926135.1 Deltaproteobacteria bacterium | reverse complement strand
CTGCGGAGGGTGGACTGCGGAGGACGGGTCGCTAGAGACACACAGGGCACTCAGCTTTCAGGAACCCCAAGGAGGCAAGGAGCGGACGAATGACCACAGGGAAAAAACTGTTCGGGATTGTCCTCATCGCATCTGTCGCCTTTATGTGGTGCATCCATTCCTCCGCCCATGCCCAGCCGGGACCCCCTCTCGGACAGGGCGGAAACCCGAAAACCTCCTCTCTCTCCGACCCCTGGAAGAACAAGACCTTCACCCGATTCACTTACGAGGAGGACATCAAGGACACCCTGAGGGCCGTTGCGAAGGTCGCGGGGCTGCCCATCACCTTCGGGGAGGGCATCACGGATACGGTGACCATGGAATTCAAGAACATGCCCCTGAAGGATGCCTTCGACTTCCTGATCAATCAGTTCGACCTCGACTACACCATGGACGCCCACTCCATCCATGTCTACAAAGCGGGGAGAGGCGGGACCCTGGACATGCTGATCCCCCTGGACACGGTGAGCCTGGAGGAAGCCCGAAACGCCGTCGAGCGTTTCGGGCTCATGAAAAGGGAACTCAAGATCCTCTTCGACGAGCCCACCAATTCCCTGTTCGTGACAGGTCCCACGAGAGAGATCGCCAACGTCCAGAGGTTGATCAGGGGCCTGGAAACCTCCAGGAAGAAAAAGATGGAAGTGAAACCGGAGATCCGTTACTTTCCTCTCCGTTACGCCAAGGTGAACGACACGGAGATCTCTATCGGAAAGAGCACGGTCAGCGTACCGGGCCTCGTGGGTACCCTCACCAAGCTCCTGGACCTCACCACAAAAGGGGAGGAGACCACCCCGCCCTCCTGGGAAGGGAAGAGCATGGTCAAGGATGCCTCTCCGGGGATCCGCTTCCCCCCGGCACAGGAAACCTCCGCCGTGCCGGGCAAGGGCCTCATCGGAGTCCAGCGCGGTACTATTGCCTCCGATCCCAGGGCAAACATGATCATCATCCGGGATTACCCGGAGAAGCTGGACGAGTACGCCAGGATCATCAAGCAACTGGACCAGCCCGTCAAGATGGTGAAAATGGACGTCATGATCGTCGAGGCCGGAAAGGACTTTGCTCGAGAACTTGGAGTGGCCTGGGCCGGTTACAAGAGGGGCACGGAACGGAGACAGTATTTCCCAGGCACCGGAGGGACCGCAAGGGAAGTGTTCGACGATCAGTACAGCGGAACCCGCTCCGACGGCCTCACCCTCATGCCCCTGCTGGAGGCTGCCGCCGGGGCCGAGGTCGCGGCCTACGGCCTAGCCGGCACCTTTCTGTACACGGGTGCCCAATGGAGCTTGATGGCTGTTCTTTCAGCGGCGGAAACCAAGGGACTGAGCCGTACGGTCAACAAGTCGAGTGTGGTCACCCTGGACAACATGCAGGCCATCGTGGATGCCAAGACGACCATCACTTACAAGATCCAGACCGGTGGTGACAATCCCACGGTGGAGTCCAGGGACATTGAGGCAGGGCTCGTCCTGAGGGTCACCCCCCACATCGTGGAACAGGAGGACGGGACGGATATGGTGGAAATGGTGGTTATCGCTGAGAGAAGCACGTTTCTAACCACTCGCACCGACGGCATCCCAGAAAAGGCCAGCACCAACCTCACCACCCAGGCGATTATCGGAAACCAGGCGACCCTTGTGGTCGGCGGTCTTTTCGAGAATCGTTATCAGGTCGGGGAAACCGGCATTCCCTGTCTCATGAACATCCCTGTGGCCGGGTACCTTTTCAAGACTGCATCCGCGGCCGATCCCAAGACCAACATCCTCTTTTTCGTGACCCCCTCCGTCATCTCTTTGGACCGCATCCCTTACGAGGGCGCCGAGCTGAAGCAGAAGACGGAAGAGAGCGAAAGAGAACTCAGAGAGATCGACCCTGACAGACAGAAGACCTTGATTGAAAAGCGGTAGGGGCCGAAGACCAGCTCAGCCACACTACAGCAGCCCGGGGTGAAAGAGAATGCCTCTACTGAACATCGTCTTTAATGATGGAGCCCAGACGACCGTCGCACTGGATAAGGACGCCATTTACCTCGGTCGGTCCAAGGACAATGAAATCGTGCTTCCGGATCACACCGTTTCCCGCAAGCATGCCCGGATCGCCAGGGCGGCACAAGGCTTTCTGCTCACCGATCTCGACAGCCACAACGGCACCTTTGTGAACGGTTCGCGCACGACCGAGCGGGTGCTTGTCCACGGGGATCAGGTCAAGATCGGCGGCACGGCCCTCACCTTCGTGGATGAGCGGGCCGGGGCTGCCCTGCCCGGGGCAAAGCCCAAGACCTTCTTCGAGGAGGACGTGGACCTGAGGGAAGAAGAGGTGCTCAAGGGGGGTCCCATCCACGACAAGGATACGGACCAGGACCTCCTCGCTTCCATCAAGAGCGGCGGCCTCCGAGAGGGAGGGGACCTGCGCGGCAGCGCCGGGCCCAGTGAAAAAGAGACCGGTCGTATCAGCCTGCTGGACCTCCAGAAGAGCAACAAGATCCTTTATGTGCTCTTTCAGATCAGCCGTAAGCTCAATACGGTGCCGGACTTCGACGAACTCCTCTCCGCCATCATGGATTCCATCTTCCAGGTCATCGATGCGGACTACGGTTTCGTCGCGCTCGTGGGGAAGGGGCCCGACGATCTGGTCCCCAAGGTGGTCAAACACAGGACCGGTTCGGACGCAGAGTCCAAGGAGCTGAGGGTGAGCCGCACCATCGTCAACAAGGTGATCAACGAGAAGGCCTCGGTCCTCACCTCCAATGCCATGGAAGACGCCCGCTTCGGAGGTGCCAAGAGCATCTTCATGCAGAACATCCGCTCCGTCATGTCGGTTCCGCTCTGGCGCAAGGATCAGGTCATCGGGCTCATCCAGCTGGACAGCTTCAGGCTCAGCAACAAGTTCACCAAGGCGGACCTGGATCTCCTGACCACCATCAGCAACCAGATGGCCATGGTGATCGAGCAGGCCAACCTGAATGAGAAGATCCGGCGTGAGACCATGGCCCGAAGCCGTCTGGAGCGCTTCCACTCCCCCGAGGTGATCGATCTCATCCTGGGCGGTGAAGAGGCCGACGAGGACACCCTCCTCGCCCCCAAGGAGAAGTACGTGACCGTCCTTTTCACGGATATCGTGAGCTTCACCCCCCTTTCCGAGAGACTCGCACCCACCGAAGTGAGTCTCCTGCTCAACCTGTATTTCCGAAGAATGACGGACATCATCTTCGATTACAACGGGACCCTGGATAAGTACATCGGGGACGCCATCATGGCGGTTTTTGGCGCCCCCATTGAAAGGGAAAACGATGCGGAAAGGGCCGTCATGGCGGCCCTTGCAATGCGGAAGGCCCTCGTGGAAATGATGGAGGACTTTCCGGCGGATCGGCAATTCAGCATTACCATGGGGATCAACACGGGGCGTGTGGTGGCGGGCAACCTGGGCTCCCCCAAACGAATGGACTACACGGTGATCGGGGACACCGTGAACACGGCGGCCAGACTCCAGTCCATTGCCGCCCCGAACCAGATCCTCATCAACGAGACCACCCGTGAAGAGGTGAAGGGGAAATTCAAGGTCCAGGAGATCGGCAAAAAGTCCGTGAAGGGGAAGGCCAAGGCTCTCACGGTCTACGAAGTCCTCGACTAGCCGGCCACCGCTGGCGCGTAGGCGCAAGGTACACGGTGCACGGCCCAAGGAAACAAGGGTTTTCTTTGCCTTTCCGTGAGCCTTGAACCGCGAGCCGTCTTCACGTCTCACTCCTCAGGATGTCGGGCGCCTTATATCTGGGCCTTTTCCAGTGGCCGGCACATGTCGTCTGTCAGGGGCATGACACGCAAGTCTACGGGTTATTCCCTGCCCTGGTCCTGTCCCACAACAAGTTTTTGCCCCACGCGGATGGTCCCTTTCGCATCAAGTCGGTTGAGCCGGCGTAGCTCCTCCACGCTGACCCCGTAGCGCCGACCTATCCGGTAGAGCGATTCACCGGGCCGCACGACATGGTGGCGAAGGGTCTTCTTCGTCCTGGCCACGGACTCCTGAGGCAACCCGGAAGGCTCCGGCCTCTTCCTCATGCCATCCACCTGGCGCGCCATTTCGTCCATGCGTCCGACGAGACGGTCTGCGAGTTCCCGGATCCTGGCCTCCGAATCCCCGGCACCGGGTTCCCTGGTTTCCAGCCGTCCTACCCGCTCCTCAATCTCGCCCAGCTTCTTCTCCAGGGGCCGCAGAGCTACGGCCGGCGGGCCTTTGGAAGCGCCTTGCAGGAAAAGAACCACGCCGGCCACGCAGAGCCCGACCCATCCTCCCAGCAGGAGGTAGAAACCCTTGCGCCGGCCGGCCTCCAAGGCTTTCGGCACCATGTCGGTCCCCGGGGAAAAGGTCGCTTGCTCGATGTCCTCCTCTCTTTCCTGCTGCCTCCTGAAACTCCCCATGGCATCGGACGAAGAATCATAGATCAGGGCGAGACCGTCCAGACCCAAGAGGTTAAGCACCTGCATGACGTTGAGAGGCACTTCCGCGATCTTCACAAGTCCTCCCACCTTCTTGACCCATTTCAGGAAGGAGATGAGGGCCCCGATGCCCCTGCTGTTGATATACTCCAGGTCCCTCATGACGAGAAGGATTTGGCTCTTTCCCGTCTTCATGACCTTGTCAAAACCGGCGTTCAGCTCCTCAATGGAAAAGCTGTCGATCCTCCCCGCCATCTCGAGGACGACCACGTCCTTTTCTTCGGCAATCGTGATGTGAAGGGCCATGCCTCCGCCTTTCAGGCTGAATCTCCTTGCATAAGGTCCTGATTTCTTATATAGGAAGCACGCAAGAACCGCAACCGGGAAGCAACCTCTCTCCCTCTCCCAGGCCGATTCATGACCAAGGAAATTTACCATTACCAGGATCAGCTCACCCTCAAGAACCTGGACGCTGAAAACAGACGGCTCCAGGCCGAAATCCGCAGTCTCCAACAGGAGGCGGCAAGGGCAACCCAGATCCTGGAGTTTCACGACGCCTTGGAGAAGGACTTCTTCTCGGCCCAGTCCCTGGAAGACCTGGTCCTCAAGCTGGTCAACCGGCTTCAGATCAGGCCGGACATCGATTTCGTCTCCCTTTGCCTGACCAGGGAATACCTGCAGGGCATGCTGGGCACCCGGGTTTACGAACACCTTCTGCCCGGATTGGGCATATCGGAGAAGCTCCGGTATCTCTCGGTGCACGAAGAGGAGAAACTGAAAGAGCACCTTGATCCGTCCGGCGTCATCCTCTTCGAAAAGACCCCGCTGGGGTCGTTGGAAATCTTCTTTCCGGAACACGGCGACGAGGTTCGCTCACACGCAGTCGTCACCCTCTTCCTCCGCCGGAAGATCATAGGGACCCTCAACCTCGGCTCCATTCGGAGCACCCACTACTACACCACGGTGATGGGCCCCGATCTTCTGCGAAGGCTCTCGGTCAAACTCGCCCTCGCCCTGGATGCCCTCCTGGCCCATCGGAGACTCAGCCTGCAAAAGGAAATCCTGGACCACGATATCGCCAGGGCGTCGATCCTGCAAAAAGACCTTCTCCCCTTCTCCCCCTATCGAAGAGGGGGGCTGGAGATCCTCGCCTACTTCCAACCCTGCCAGAGTCTGGGAGGGGATGTCTACGATTTCATTCCCCTCACTCCGCAGAAGACCGCCCTCCTGATGGCTGACGTCTCCGGACACGGGATCTCCGCAGCCCTCATCGCCGCCATGTTGAAAATCAGCCTGCATCCGGAGGGCATGGAGGGTCTCCCCCTGGAAGAGATCGTCTCGGGCCTCAACAGGAAATTCTGCCGGATCCTCAAACAGGGAGACTACATCACGCTCTCGCTCGGACTCATTGATCCCAAGGAGCTCACCCTGGGTCTCGTGCGGGCCGGTCACCCCTATCCCCTCCTTTATCGCCCGCCCCTGCATGAGATCGTCCCCCTAAGCCCTGGCGGCCCCCCGCTCGGTATCGAGGAAGGGGCTGTCTTCGAGACCATGGAGATCCCCCTGGAAAGGGGCGACGTGATCCTGTTCTACACGGATGGTCTGACAGAGACCCTGTTCTCCAAGGCAGGCCCTTCTGCACTGGAGCGCTTCGTGACCGAATTGGGTCGGGTCGGGGGGCCTTCCACCCTGGCAGAGACGTTGTGCTCCGAGGTGGCAAGGCTCGCAGAGGATAAAGAGACGGAGGATGATCTGAGTCTGCTAGTGGCGACAGTCCCCTGAGCTCAGGAGTGCTTTTCGGAAACCACCACCCGGTTCCTCCCTTCTTTTTTGGCCTCGTAGAGTGCGGCATCCGCATCCTGGATCAGGAGATCGAGGCTGCCCGAGATCTCCCTGTAATGGGAAATTCCCACACTGACGGTGACGGGGCACGACGCCTCCACATTGGCCCTCAGCCGCTCCCCGATCCCAACGGCCTCCCCGGTGGTGATGTCGGGAATGATCACCACGAATTCCTCGCCGCCGTAGCGGTATAGGTGAATCTTGTCATACTCCCTCAGGCTCTGTTCGATCGTCAGGGTGACCGTTCGCAGCACCCGGTCGCCCGCCTGATGACCGTTGCGGTCATTGTACTCCTTGAAGTGGTCGATATCGATGATCAGGAGGCTGGATCCCTTTTGCGTCCTCCTGTACATTGCGCCAAGGAGGGCGATGTCCTGGTCGAACTTGCGCCTGTTGTAAGCCCCGGTGAGGGGGTCTTTGTCGATCAGGGTGGAGACAAACCGCCTCTCTTCTTCATCCAGTTTACCCAGAATCGTGTCCAGGTTCTTCACGATCGCCTCTTTTCTGCCAATGCGCTGTTTCTCGGGCCGTCCGAACGGTAGGGCACTTCGGCCGGAGAGCGCAATAGTAGCTGCTCCTTTCCAGGGCCAGTCCCACGTGGATGGCCAGCTGGGAGAGAAGCGACTGGTCATAGAGATCGAAATCCCCGGTCTTCTTGTTCAGGACCTGAAGCACCCCCAGGAGTTCCACATTGCTTCCCAGGACAGGCATACAGATCATGTTGCGGGTCCTGAAACCGGTCGATGCGTCCACCTCTTTGTTGAACCGGGGATCCTCGTATAGGTCATTGATGATTTCCGTCCTCAGATTCTCGGCCACGACGCCCGCAATACCCTTTCCTACGGGAAGGCGGATGATCTTCCCCTGCTCCAGCCCTTCGGCTACCTTGGCCCAGATCTCCCTATTGTCCGGATCATACACGTACAGGGTGCTTCTCTCCGCGTTCATGGCACCGGTAATCTCGTGAACCACCCGGAAGAGGAGGGTATCCAGGTCCCTCTCCTGGGCCAGCACCTTGTTGATCTCCAGGACGGCGGTCAGGTCCCTCAGTCGTGAGGAGTCCGATCTTTCTTCGATGAACCAGTGCCTGCCGCCTGCCAGCGCCGGACAGGTGCGATCATCCCGGATGCGGCTCAGATGATCGGTCACTTCATCCATGCTCGCGAAACGATCCTCGGGCCGCTTGGCCATCATCTTCTGGATCGCCTGGCAGAGTTCCTTGCTCAAGCGGGGGTTCAGCTCCCTCGGCGATCTCGGGTAGTCGGTCACATGCTTGGCGATAATCGCGGCGGGCGAATTCCCTGTGAACGGCGGCATGGACGTCACCATGTGATAGAGCGTGGCGCCCAGAGAGTAGATATCCGAGGCAAAGCTCACCTCTCCTCGCATGGCCTGCTCCGGAGACATGTAGTGGGGTGACCCTTCCACCTTGGCGGGGCTCAGGCCCTTCTTCAGCTCGCCCAGATCCAGGGCGAGGCCGAAGTCGGCCAGCTTCACCTCTCCTTGCTTGTTCATGATCAGATTGTCCGGCTTGATATCCCGATGGAGGATGTTCTGGCGGTGCGCCCTCTGCAGACCGTTGGAGGCCTGCAGAACGAGGTCCATGGCCTCGTCCTCGGCCATCACCTTCTGCTCGTTGATGATCTGGCGGACGCTCTTCCCGTCCACATACTCCATGGCGATGTAAAAAGTGTTCCCTGCCCTGCCCACGTAGTAGACTTGGACGATGTTGTTGTGAATAATCTGCGCCGCCGTTTGGGCCTCTCTCGTGAAGCGACGGATAAAGTCCTCGTTTTTTGCGATGCTCTGCTTCAGGGTCTTGACGGCCACGGGGCGGTCCAGGGAGACCTGCCTGCCGAGATAGACAATCCCCATGGCGCCCCGACCGATTCTCTTTTCGATCACGAAATCAGAGAGGACCGTGCCCCCTTTGAGCTCCCGCTCTTGATCACCGATGATGCACAGGGCCTGGCACCTCGGACAGGCGAACTTGTACCCTTCCGGATACCCCCTGATGTTGAACTCCTTGCCACAACTGCATTTGAAGATCTTGATCCGCTCGTCGTCCACAAAGGTCGATGTATCCACGTGGGTCAGATCAGACATGACAGTGCTGTGCCGTCCGTTCGGGCTTTAGGGTCATACAGGGAAATCTCATCTTTTATCAAATGGATAAGCGATTCTAATGCACGACTGTTCGCTTGTCAATTTCTAAAACGGAACCAAAAAAGGCCTCCCTGAATGGGTTCTTCAGGGAGGCCCTGGATGGACTCACAGGCCTCGGGGCGGCCGGCCGGAACGCGACACTTCACCGACCCTACAGATCGAGCCACGAATCCGAGTAAAGGGTGTGTCCGAGGATGACCCGGGCCGTCTTCACATAATCCTGCAAATCCTTGGAAAGGGCATTCGTGTCGACCGCCTCGCCGTCCATGACCTTGTGGATCACCTCCACGATATCCGGTCTTTGACCCCTGGCGATGGCAATCAGTTTGTCATCGTAGGCATCGGCAATGCAGGAGTACATCCCCTTTCTTTCCAGCATCACCATGTAGGTCTGATTCAGAATGGGCCTCAGGTGATCGGGAGGTCCGTTGGAGATGTTGGAAAGCCCGCAGGTGGACTTGGCCCCCGGCGCGATGTCCTGCAGCATCTCCTGAAAGGCCAGGAGGCTCAAGAGCTGCTGCTGCTGGATGTTAACCGGGGTCACGATCCCGTCCACGAAAATGTCCTCATTCGGGACCCCGGCCTCGTTGGCGGCGTAAACGAGTTCCGCGGTCAGGGCGCCTCGCTCGTTCTCATCCCTGGGCAGCCCCTCCGGACCCCACATGAGGGCAATCATGTTGGCCTTGTACTTGACCGCAAGGGGGATCATCTTCTCGTAACGCTCCGGCCTGCACATGATGGAGTTGATGATGGCCTTTCCTTTGTGCGCAGCGAGCCCCGCCTCCATGGCCTCAATATTAGAGGTGTCCAGACAGAGGGGCAGGGTGTCGCCGATCTCGTTCTGGACCGTCTTCACCACGAACTCCATCAACTCCGGGCCGCCCTTTCTGGCCGGGCCCAGGTTGATGTCGATCCAGTCCACCCCCTTCTCCTTCTGTCTGCGCGCCTCTTCGGCAATGGGTCCGGGATCCTTTTCCTTGAATGCTCTTCCGATCACTCGGTTGATCACATTCAGATTCTCACCTATCAGTAGCATAGTCTCCCTCCGTCGTCGAATCTACTTGAACATCTCCCTCAGAAACTTGGGGATCAGGGAGGCATCCCTGGGGCCGATGATCACCTCCCAGCCGGGCAAGTCCTCTTCCATATCCCCGCTGATCGAGGCGGCATAGCCCGGGATGATGATCTTCTTGTGAGCGACCTTGTCTGCAATACCGCACTTCTTGACGAAGGTGGCCACCGCATCCCCCGCGAACTTGCCCGCCGCCCAGGCAGTCATCACGGAGAGACCTTCCGTATCCATGATGAGCAGCCAGCTCGGCACCCTGCTCCCCTCAATCTCCCCGCTCACGATGAAATAGGTGAGGGAGAAATTGGTGGTGATCAGCACGGGGGAATTCTCGTTGGGAGATCCAATCTCGTAGATTCCCTGGGTCACGGTCATCGGCCGCTGAGGATCGGTGAAAATGTTCAACCTCTCCAAAAGGAGGGGGAAGAGATTCTCCCCCCTGAAATCGGACATGACCACAATCCCGGCGTACTTGGCGATGAGGGTCGCGGCCATCAGCGTCTCCGCATCCGTATTGGCTGCCATCTCACAGGGAAAGGTGATGGTGGAAAAACCGAGGGAGCGGTTCCCGGCCTTGAGGGCCGCCCTGCGAATGACCACCTGGTCCTGAAAGACCTGCTTGAGTTCCCTGGCCCCTGAATCCAGGATCAGATCCTTGAGCCCCATCCCGGTCAACTTTTCGGTGAGGGGAATCAGGCCCTCCACACTCTCCGCCTTGACCGCCAGGGGCAGACCCGTTTCCTTGGCAAGATTCCCCATGGCCTCCACATTTCCGGCCGTGGCCGCGTAGAGGATCGGCTTCTTGGCCGCAGCCGCATCCGCTCCGGCCCTCAGAACCTCCACCTTGTCGCTCATGAGGATCAGGTTGAACTCGCTCTCTTCGGCGATCTTCTTCGCCAGGGCCGCAAACGCAGCGGCGTTCCCGTCGACCGCCTTCAGGGCGACCAACTCCGGTCTCAGATTCAAACCCACCCTCTCGTACTGAAAGGCATTCCACTCCTTGAGTTTCTTGTCCAGGGCCCCGGGATCCATGTCAGAACTCACCAGGGCCGCCAGGCCCGTGGGGCTGTAAAATGTCTTTTCATGCCTGAACATGACCGTTTCGCCGCCGATCTTGAACGCCCTCACACCGGCGCCGACCGCGATCGGTCGGATAGGGGGCGCCGAGGCCTCCGACAGCTTCCCCCTGGCCTCCTCAGACACATAGGGGCAGGAATCCAGCTCTGCCTTGCCGGCCGCCAGATTCATGGCAAAGGCAAGACAGGTGGGAACCCCGCACTCCCCGCAGTTCGTCTTGGGCAACAGCTTAAAGATTTGAATTCCCGTCAAT
>JAFGPH010000258.1 GCA_016926135.1 Deltaproteobacteria bacterium | reverse complement strand
CTAGGTAGATATTATTGAGGATGCCTATGTCTGAATCAAAGGTCGCCATACCGGTCACAGGCATGACCTGTGCCAATTGCGCTGCAAACATCGAGAGAAATGTAAAGAAGCTTCCCGGTGTGAAGGAGGCCAATGTCAATTTTGCAACGGAAAGGGCCACCGTATCCTATGATCCGGCTGAGATCAAGATCGGGGACCTTCTCGGGAAGATAGAGGACATTGGCTATGGGGTTCCCAAGGCTGTAGTCGAAATCCCGATCACGGGTATGACCTGTGCCAATTGCGCCATGACGATCGAGAGGACATTGAAGAAAAAGGTCCCGGGGGTGGTGGATACGGCAGTAAACTTTGCCACTGAGCGTGCCAATGTGACCTACCTGCCGGGAACCACGAGCGTAGAGGAAATGATTGCGGCCATTGAAAGGGCGGGTTACGGGGCGATCCGGCCGGCGCAGACGGAGGAAGAAGAAGACGTGGAACTGGCCGCCCGCCGGGCCGAGATCCGCGATCAGACGCGAAAGTTCCTTGTGGGCGTCGTCTTTACGGTACCCCTGTTCATCCTGAGCATGGGCAGAGACTTCGCCCTCCTGGGTCCCTGGAGTCACGCCCTGTGGATGAACTGGCTTTTTCTGGCCCTGGCCACTCCCGTGCAGTTTTACACGGGCTGGGACTACTACACAGGCGGTTGGAAGAGCCTCAAAAACAAGAGCGCCAACATGGACGTCTTGGTGGCCATGGGATCGTCGGTGGCCTATGTTTACTCCCTTGCCCTCCTCCTTTTCCCGATTCTCGGAATGCATGTCTATTTCGAGACCTCGGCCGTTATCATTACCCTGATCAAACTGGGCAAGATGCTCGAGGCCCGAACCAAGGGACGGACAGGTGGGGCCATCCGAAAACTCATGGGACTCCGGCCCAAGACCGCAACGATTCTTGAAAGCGGTGTCGAAAGGGTGATACCCCTCACACAGGTCAAGGTGGGGGATGAACTGTTGGTGCGCCCGGGTGAGAGTATCCCGGTAGATGGTGTGGTCCTGGAAGGGCACTCCAGCGTGGATGAATCCATGTTGACCGGCGAACCCCTCCCGGTTGATAAGGGCCCGGAGAACGCCATTACCGGGGGAACCATCAACGGCGAGGGGCTGCTCAGGTTCAGGGCGACGAGGGTCGGGAAGGACACCGCCCTGGCCAGGATTATTCGCCTCGTCCAGGAGGCCCAGGGGAGCAAGGCCCCGATTCAGGCCCTGGCCGACCGGGTGGCTGCCGTCTTTGTCCCGGGCGTGATCGGGGCTGCCTTCCTGACATTTATACTTTGGTGGGCGATCGGCGGGGAGTTCGTCCCTGCCATGATCCGGCTGGTGGCCGTGCTGGTGATTGCCTGCCCCTGCGCACTTGGGCTTGCCACACCTACCGCCATCATGGCCGGCACCGGAAAGGGCGCGGAACGCGGCATCCTATTCAAGAACAGTGAGGCCCTGGAAATGGCCACAAAGCTGGATACCATCGTGCTCGACAAGACCGGGACCATCACCGTGGGCAAGCCGGCCGTAACGGATGTGGTCCTCCTTGATCATGCTTTGAAGGACCAGGACGAACTGCTTCTCCTCGGGGCCTCCGCGGAAAGGGGGTCCGAGCACCCCCTCGGCCGGGCCATCGTAGAGGAGGGAAAAAGCCGCGGTCTCTCGCTCTTGGATCCCAAAGAGTTTAGGTCCACCCGCGGACAGGGCGTCCGGGCGCTCCTTGACGGTCGAGAGGTCCTGGTTGGAAAGTTGGGTTGGTTCGAGGACATGGATCTTGATGTCAGGTCGGCCGAAGAGGCCGTCCGTCACCTTCAGGATCAGGGGAAAACGGTGATGGTCGTGGCCCTCAACGGGACTCCAGCAGGTCTCATTGCCGTGGCGGACCGAGTAAAACCCGAATCGGCTCAGGCTATTGAGGAACTCCATCGGCAACACCTGAAGGTGGTGATGCTTACAGGGGACAACATACAGACGGCACGTGTGATTGGTGCCGAAGTCCATGTCGACGAGGTGGTGGCAGAAGTTCGCCCCGAGGAGAAATCATCCAGAATCAAGGAGTTCCAGGAGCTGGGGGAAAAGGTGGGCATGGTGGGCGACGGGATAAATGATGCTCCGGCCCTCGCCCAGGCCGACGTGGGGCTGGCTATCGGTACGGGGACTGACGTGGCCATCGAGACAGGCGATGTGATCCTAGCAAGCGGAAGCCTGAAGGGGATTCCGAGGGCCATTGAATTAAGCAGAGCCACGATGCGGACCATTCGGCAGAACCTCTTCTGGGCCTTCATCTACAACGTGATCCTCATTCCGGTTGCCGCCGGGATCCTCTATCCACTTGAATTCCTTCCCCACTTCCTCCGGCAGCTTCACCCCATCCTTGCTGCCTTTGCCATGGCCATGAGCAGCATCACGGTAGTAACCAACAGTCTCCGCCTTTACAGGGGAAAAGAAAAACTTCACGAAAAACATGCTCCCTTGACTTAAGTCAAGGCCTTTTGAAACGATTTCTTTTATCCTGAGACCAAGTTTAAAGGAGGGTCGACTGAAGAGCCTTTAAAGCCGTTTCAGGAAGGAGATCATCATGTCTTGTTATCAGTGTGAGCAAACGGCAGCAGGCGAGGGCTGCGCCAAGATCGGTGTCTGCGGAAAACAACCAGGTGAAAATCTAAAGGCCATTTGGAGTTGAACGATGAAATGCCCAGGACAAGACAGTCGATACTGGAAGCCTGACGCCATCTTTGAGGCCAAATGCCCCAAGTGCGGAAAAGACGTGGAGTTTTTCAAGGATGATACGACCCGGCGCTGCAAGGCCTGCGGTCACCGATTCCTGAATCCCTCCATGGATTTCGGTTGCGCCTCCTATTGCAAATACGCGGAGCAGTGCATTGGGAATCTGCCGCCTGAACTAATCGCCCAGAAGGACGATCTTCTCAAGGATCGGGTCGCCATTGAGGTCAAACGCTACCTCAAGAGGGATTTCGAGGCCATCGGTAGGGCCGTTCGGAGGGCCAGATACGCAGAAGAGATTGGTAAAGAAGAGGGCGGGAACCTTGCCGTTATCCTGGCTGCCGCCTATCTCTTGGTCCTGGACGGCAGAGACCGGCATGGGGGTGAAGAGGGTCCAGCCGAAGCGCGGGAGATACTCACCAAACTCGGGGCCAAGGAGGCCCTGATCGAGGAGGTCTGCCGGATCATCGTTGGGGCGTTCTCCCCGGATGGCAGGTACCAGAACGATCACAAGTGCGTGCATGATGCGGACAGGATCACCGCCCTTGAAGAGAGCCAGAAACAGGACCCCCTGGGGCCGGAAGCCCTCTCTGAACGGATCCGGGAAGACCTCTTCACCGAGAGCGGCCGCAACTTGGCCCACAGGATCTTTTTCCCTGTGTCCTGATTCAGGGCCAAAATATCCCGCCCCAGGCGGGACTCCGAGAAAATCCCGGT
>JAFGPH010000257.1 GCA_016926135.1 Deltaproteobacteria bacterium | reverse complement strand
TGCTCGTGGCTGTTCCCCTCGCAGATCCTTCGGGACTTGTCAGTGACCATTTCGGGGAATCGCCCCGCTTTTCTTTCATCACCGTGCGTCTCTCCGACGGTTACGTCGAAAAACAGGAGGTTGTCGAAAATCCCCACAAAGACGTTCTGGAAGCCAAGGGCATCCGGGTGGCGGAGTGGCTGGTGCATCACAAGGTGGATCAGGTTTACATGAGGGAAGACCTTTCGCGCAAGGGACCCGGTTATGTATTCGGGAATGCAGGGGTAACGACGGTGCTGACCTCAGCGCGTGACGTGAGCGAGGTTGTGGAGAGCCTCAGGGTCAATGAAAGGAACGCAGATCAAGGCAGGTAGGACCCGAACTCCTCTATGGCCTTCCTCATCAGGTATACGTGATAACCGGGGGTCTCCGGAGATACCTCGCACCCCGAACTCAGCATGAAGCCTCCGGGCGCCTGTTTGCCTTTTTCAATGGCCTCCCTGCAGAGCCGGTAGACTGTTTCCGGGGTGCCGGTCAACAGTGCACCGGGGTCCACATTCCCTATGATGATGCACCGGTCTCCAAAAAGCCGTATGGCTTCGGCAAGATCCACTTCCTTTCCAAAGCTCACGAGGCCCGGATCGCCCATGGGCACCTGGGTCCAGCAGTCGAGGTTGTCCTGCTGGTCCCCGCAGATGTGGAAAAGGATATGCTTCACGCCCATGCCCAGGATGCCCTCAGCGGCTTCTTTCAGATAGGGCAGGACGAAATCCTGGAACTGCTTGGGTGAAATGATGGAATTCGCGGCAAGGGGTTCCCAGATCTTGGGAATGACCTCATCGGCCCTGAAGGTGTCGGCCCAGTAACGCACCACGTCTATGACATGATCCGTCGCCATACGAAGGACCCTGTGTGCAAGGTCGGGCTTCTTGAGCATCCAGCGGCAAAGCGTCGCCGCATCGCAGAGGTTTCCCGCTATCGTAAAGCTGCCGCCCAGCACGATGGAGACAGGGAGTCCATGCTCTTGCTGGAGCCTGGAAAAGGCCATGGCCGTGGGAATGGACCCTGCGGTCTTCACGTCCGGCAGTTCCAGCCCCGCCACATCGTTTTCGTTTTTGACCGGAAATACGGTGTGGGCCGGGGCCTGCTGGTAGCCCCCCGAGGGCATTTGAACCTCCCCGCCGAATTCCCATGTGCCGTAAGAGGCATATCCATAGATAGGGCCCCAGTCGAAATCGTACTGCTCCAGGGTCTTGATCTGGGCGTCAAAGCTCTTTTCTGCGTCGCTATAGATGGCGGCGACGGGACAGCCCACATTCCTGGCACAGAAACCCAGGAGAAAAGGGTAGAGGGGCACCCTGTCCACCGGCCGTCTATTGAGGAGGGCCTGGATTCGTTCACGCCTTGTCATGATATCCATCCTTCTATCCATACCACCCGAAATCATTCACGGCTTTGGTCATGGCAAAAAGGTTGACCGGGGGGGCGAACGGGGGAATACCGCAGCCGGGTCCCAGAATGAACCCCCCCGGGGCCTTCTTTCCCTTCAGGATGGCCTCTCTGCAGATCTCGTAGACCTGGTCCGGGGTTCCGGTCTGGAGAATGGCCGGTTCAATGTTTCCGAAGATGATGTCCTCGGGGAAGTGGCGGGCCGCCGTCTCCAGGTCCACTTCGTGTCCGAAGCTGAGGACGCTGGGGTGAGACCATGGCGGTGCTCCGGAGAAGACGGGGAGATTCAGATTCTGCTCGCCGCAGACATGGAGGCCGAATCTCCTGATTCCCAGGGATCCCAAACGATGGTGGTACTCCACATGGTAGGGCAGGGCCAGGGTCTCGACGGTCTTGGGAGAAACGAGCTGGTTGGATTCCGTGGGGGAACTCATCCAGGCAAAGATGTTTTCAACCCCAAAAGCCTCCACCCAGTAGGCCAGGGCGTTCAGGGTATGATCCAGGGCCAGTCTCAGCAGACGGTGGCAGATCTCGGGTTTTCGCACCGTCCATCTCAGGAACGTGTCGATGCCGCACAGGTTGGCGGCCATGCAGAAAGGGGAACGGGCAAAAAAGTAGACAGGGAGGTGGTGCTCCATCTGGAGCCTGGAAAAACGAAATGCCGTGGGGATCCTTCCTGCTTTCCGGGGATCGGGCATCTCCAGTTTTTCGATATCCTCCTCGCTTTGGACCGGATACCGGCTGATGACCAGGGCACCCTCGTACTGACCTCTGGGCACCCTCACATCCCCGCCGAAATCCCAGGCGCCGAGAAGGGTATGGCCTGAATACTGGGGGATGGGGTCCCAACCATACTGCTCGTAGGTCCACAGGGTGGCCTGGAAACTTTTCTCGGCATCTTCGTAGGCATCGGCCACGGTGAAGCCGGCGTTCCGGGTGCTGAAACCCGTGGCCATGGCCCCAATGGGCACGCGATCGGGGGTCTTGTAAGTGAACAGTGCCTCCAATCGCTCACGGCTCGTCATTCGGTCTTGTTTCATGTCCATGGGCGTCCTCAAGATCGTTCGGTCGTTGGGCGTGATTTCAGGAGACGTCCGGCTTCCTTGACCGCGCTGACCGCGTCCGGGGCATAGCCGTCCGCCCCATACTGCCGGGCGATATCAGGCGAAAGGGGAGCCCCTCCGACCATAATCCGAACCGCTCCACCCTGGCCCCTCAACATCTCGATCAGCTTGGGTATGGCCAGCATGCTTGTCGTCATCAGGGCCGAGACCGCGACAATGTCGGCCTGGACCTTCTGTTGTTCTTCAGGGAACCGATCCAGCTTCACGTCCCTTCCCAGGTCATGGGTCTCCCATCCGGCCACCTCGAACATGGTCTTCACGAGGTTTTTGCCGATGTCGTGAATGTCCCCCTCTACCACGCCCAGGATGACTTTGCCGGCCGATCCCCCTTCGAGATCCAGCTTGATGTGAGGCTTGAGGATCTCCATGCCGGCATTGAATGCGTCGGTGCAGAGGAGCAACTGGGGAATGAAATACTCCCTTTTCTCGTAGAGCTTGCCCACCGTGTCCATTCCGGGCGCCAGGCCTTTCGTCACCCCGTAGTAGGGTTCGATCCCCTCGTCCAGCAGGGATCGACACAGTCGGGCCGAGGCCTCCTCGTCAAAGGCAACGATAGCATCGTGGATCTGACTTAACAGTTGCTCCGTTCGTTCAGGCGACCCCATAGTTTCCTCCATGGATGAAAGTCATTCTGTCATCAATGCGTAGAGCACTTCCCCCAGGTCCCAGACCCGTATGCCCAGTTCCCTTTCGTGCCTGAGCAGGTTGATGAGGCATATGGGGCACAGGGCAAGCACATCGCGGGAGATGCCAGCAAGTTCCTTCGCGCGGATCGAAGAGATTTGCTCACTGAGGTCGGCGAAGGCGTATTCGACAGGTCCGCCACAGCAGGCCGTATCCAGTTTCGTGTTTTGAGGTTCCAGGATGGAGACACCGAGTGTCCGAACCACCTTTCTAATCTCATCCGTCATCCCCAGGTCTCTGGCCATCACGCATGGATCGTGCAGGACGAAGGCCTCCGGTAACCCAGGGGGATGGGAAATCCCCGCCTCCTGGATCCCTTCCGACAAAGGCTCCAGGTAGTGCCTCACCTGGATGTCGAAGCCCTGGATATAGGTGGGGTAGATTTCCTTCAGCATGTACGTTGTATGGGGGTCGACGGTGATGACCGTCTGGACGCCTTTCTGCTTGAGCAGCCGGTAGACCGTGCCGACGTGCCGGGCAATCTTCTCCTCCAGACCGAGGTCATGCGGAAGCACGCCGCTATAGGGTTCAGCCTCATACAGATAGGCGGGGCGCTCCCCGGCCGCCCGCAGGGCGGCCAGGATTCCTCTCAGGACTATCTCTCCCCTCTCCGCCAGTGCCCTCTCCCCCCGCGCCTTCAGTCGTATGACGGATGGCCCGGCCACACGGTTGCCCATGGCCAGGAGTTTGTCAAAACCCCTTACAGCCAGCAGAGGCCGGACAGCCGTGACGAGCTGCGTAGCCTGGACCACGAAGGGGAGCATCTGGTACATCCTGCCCGTGAACAAAACGGTCTTTCCCTCCCTGGGGAGGTTGAGACCTTCTGCCCAGCGAATCCAATAAGGGTTCCTGAAACCGAGAGGATCTCCCGTTCTGTCCATATTCCCCTGGAGAGTAGACAGGGCCTGGGAGATCCATGCCTTAGAGCGTCTCATGGCCTCTTCCCTCCACGAGAGACGGTGAGAGCAGTGCCCTCCCCAGTCTCAGGATCCTGCAGATGTCCAGATTCTGGCCCTTGCTCTTGCATACCCTTTCACAGCGCCTGCACTGAAGGCAACTGTAGAGCCGATGGATCAGGGCATCGTCAAAGGGCAGTGTGCCCTGGAGCAAGTATTTGATGATCTGCAACCTGCCGTAGGCCGACATGGACTCCAGGCCGTCCGAGGCCTGGTAAGTCGGACACACGTCCACACAGAACCTGCATGAGCGGCACTTGGCTATTTCCTGGAGCAAGGTCTTCTTGGCCGCTTCCCTGTCGCTCATGTCCAACCTTCCAGATTGCCCCGGTTGAGGATGTTCCGGGGATCCATGGTCCTCTTCAGGCTGACGAGCAGATCGTAGTAAACGTCGCCGTATTTGCTTTTCAGAAAGGATGCCCTTTGTGCGGTCAGACCCCATTCGCCGCCGCAACCGCCGTACTTTACGTTCAGGTTCTCGGTCTTCTCCCGCACCTCTGTGGCCACCGCGATCTTGACGTCATTGGGGATGTCCTTGGTGGGGATGAAGGCGTAGGCATGGATGGTGGGCGCGCCGATGTGTCCAAAGGAATAGAATTCATTTCCCTTGAAGCTCTCCAGGTTCAGGATGAGTTGACGGGCCTCACGAAAGGCCTCCTTGAGCTTATCAATCCTGACGGTGATCTCGCTACCGAAGGTGGAGCCCAGTCGGTAGATGTAGTTCCCGGCCTCGGCCCGACTGCTCCAGATCCGCCCCCACTCGTTCTGGTCTTCAACGATCTTTGCCTCGATAGGGTTTCCCACCGTCAGGAAGTCCAGAAACCGTCGGGCCTTTTCCAAACAGCCCGTTTGCGTGGAGGAAGGCATGGTCATCATGGCCACGGCGCCGGGAGGCGCTTCAAGACCCACCGCCTCAAATCCCACCTTGGAGGAGTTCTCATCCAGATACTCGAAGAACATGGGTGTGGGAATGCCCTGCCGGTACATGGCCATGACCGTCTCCAGGATATCCTCGGTGCTCCGGTAGTGTGCGACGATGTTCGCCGTATGGGGCATGGGGACAAGGCGCATTCTGATTTTGGTGATCACACAGAGCAGACCCTCGGAACCGACCAGAAACTTGGTGAGTTCGATCCCTGCCGGCCTGCGCTGGGACTGCGTTCCGGTCTCGATGATCTCCCCGGTGGGAAGCACGACTTCCATGCCCAGCACGTAATCGCCCGGTTTGAAGAGGGTCGCGTCAACTCCATGGGCGCTGGTGTTCACGGAGATGAGGCCGCCGATGGTGGCGACCAATTCGCTCCCGGGAAAGGCGGGAAGAAGCGCATGGTGGGCTTCCAGTGCCTTCCGGAGCTTCGCGATGTGAAGTCCCGCCCCCACCTCGAAGTATCCCCTCTCCGGGAAGATCTCAAGGCCCTTCATGCGACCCGTATCCAGCACGATGCCGTTCGTCTTGGGACGCCCCAATCCCACGAGCGATGTGCCCGATCCGTGGGTATGCACCGGAATCCCCTTTTGGTTGGCATATCGCAGGACCCGCGAGACCTCCTGGCTGTCGGAGGGTCTGACGACGGCGTAGGGCATGTTGTGGGCTTCCACATCCCAGGGCATGGTGTCCTTTGCGTAGGTCAGGGCCGTCGGCCGGTCGGTGAAGGCGTTTTCCTTTCCCACCAGTTCTGCCAGGTCCCTGGCAAGCTTCTTGAGGTCCATATCCATGCTCACGTCTCCAGCTTCCTGCCGGTGTAAACGGCGAAGTTATGGTACTTGAAGTAGCAGTCGACATCGGCAAAACCCGCCTCTCTCAGCCAGGTCAACTGCGCCTCCAGGGGAGCCGTCTTGTCGTAGGTCATACGTTCCAGGATGACCGACACCTGCTCTTCCGTCAGTCCGGTCCTCTCCAGGTGCCCCAGCCAGACCCGGCGGTGGACGGCCTCTGAGAAATCCGTGGCCCCCCTGACCAGTTCGGCGTGGATGAAATGCCCTTCCGGCAGGAGGGCCTCATAGATTCCCTGAAAGAGCCCTCTCTTATCGGCATCGGTAAGATGGTGAATGGACATGGCTGAGACCACGAGGTGGAAATGCCGCGGCAGGGGGGAACGGGCATAGTCGAGCGTGCAGAAGCGAACTCCCTTCTTTGTCTGAAAGCGTTCCCTAGCCTTTTCGAGCATTTTTTCGGAGAAGTCCAGAAGCGTGATCCCGGCCTTGGGAAATCGGCCGAGAATGAGCGCGCTCAGGAGACCGGTTCCCGCGCCCAGATCCAAAACGGTAAAGGCATCTTCGGGGTCGAAGGGGATCATGTCCACGGCGGTGCGGTAAAAGTCGTCAAAGCAAGGAATGACCCTGCGCCGCTGTCCGTCGTAG
>JAFGPH010000037.1 GCA_016926135.1 Deltaproteobacteria bacterium | reverse complement strand
CTGCGATGCCGCCCGGCTCCCGCTCCGGGAAGGCACCGTGGATTTCGCCTTCTCCAATGCCGTGCTGGAGCATGTGGAGGATCCGGAAGGGGCGATTGTGGAAATCACCCGGACCCTCTCTCCCGGAGGGCATACGATGCACCGCGTGGACCTGCGGGATCATCGGAACTTCTCACGGCCCCTCGATTTCCTGAAACCCTCCGAGGACAAGGGAGGCTGCAATCTATGGAGGGCGTCGCGGTTCCGAGACGCATTCAGGCGGCCGTCTCTCCGCATCACAGATTTTGAAGTCTTCGATTTCTGCGAGGTCACGGCGGCCGAAAGGAACTCCTTTGCGCCCCCTTTCTCCAGTCTGTCCTGCAAGGAACTGGGGAAACTTCGATTCATGGTTTACGCCGAGAAAACCGGGCAACCCCTGGAGACCGGGCCTTGAAGGAACCGATTTGCTCTTGGTTCGGATCGGGAACTGCCGTGGCGGGTGAAGGTCCAGGACGCAGCCAGGTCTTCCGCGCGCCCAGGACAATCGTGACCGTCATCGGTGCAAGGCCCCAGTTCGTCAAGGCCTGTATCCTCTCCAATGCATTGAACCAACGGCGTGCCGTGTGCGGGAGTGGTTCGGGTATTCTGAAGGAAGTCATCATCCACACGGGTCAGCATTACGACTATGAGATGTCCAGAGTCTTCTTTGATGAACTCCACATCCCGGAGCCCGCGTACAATCTGGGCATTTCCGGTGGAGATCATGGGGCCATGACGGGAAGGATGATGGAGGAGATCGAAGCGGTGCTCCTCAAGGAATGCCCTGACCTCGTTCTCCTTTACGGAGATACGAACTCCACGCTGGCGGGCGCCCTTGCTGCGGCCAAGCTTCATATTCCAGTGGCCCATGTTGAAGCCGGCCTTAGGAGCTTCAACCGGAAAATGCCGGAAGAAATCAACCGGGTGCTCACGGATCACGTCTCGACCCTCCTCTTTTGTCCGACCCCGACCGCTGTCTCCAACCTCAGGCAGGAGGGTATCGTCAAGGGGGTTTTCCTGGTCGGCGACCTCATGTACGACGCATTCCTTCTCTTTCGCAGGCGTGTTGAACACAGGGCACACCTTCTCGCGGAACTCGGTCTCAAACCAAAGGAGTACCTTCTGGCAACGGTTCATCGTTCGGAGAACACGGAGAATCCGTGCCGGATCAAGGGTATCTTCACGGGACTGATGCAGTTGGCCCGTGACCTGCCCGTGGTCGTCCCCCTCCATCCACGGACCGCGGGAGCCCTCGTGCATATCGGTCTGATGGAAACCGTTTCACAGTCCCTCCGGCTCACCAAACCGGTCGGTTACCTGGACATGGCCGCACTGGAGAGAAATGCCTTGCTCATCGCCACGGATTCCGGAGGAGTGCAGAAGGAAGCCTATTTCAACAGGGTCCCGTGTCTTACCCTGCGGGACGAAACGGAATGGGAAGAGTTGGTCCGAGCGGGCTGGAACGTATTGGTGGGCGCTGATCCTGAACGCCTCAGCAAAGGGATCACTCATCTTCTCTCCTCGACCGCCTGCCTGCCAACGGAAAACGGCCTTTACGGCAACGGGGAGAGCGGCCCCAAGATCCTTGATCTGATCTATCGGAATCTCGAACCGACATTCGGCCATCCTCTTGAACCCTGCCCGGTCAAAAGCCAGGGAAGCTCCGGATCATGAGATACGCCACGATCTGGAAACCGGAAAGAGAGCCATGTCATCCATTGAGATCAGGAAGTGCCTGCAAAAAACGCCTTTGAAGACGGAGGCTGACACACTTGGAGGTTGACCGTCCCTGCAATGAAAGTCCTTCTCATTAACGCCCCTATTCGGCTGGACGCGAAGCCCAACTGCATCCCTTCCGGCCTCGCCACCATCGCCGCCACCCTGAGAGGCAAGGGTTTTGATGTGGAGATCTACGACGTCAATGCCCTGAGACCCCCCGGGAAGGAAATCCTGGAGACCCTCCGGCGGAAGTCGTGGAACGTGGTGGGCCTCTCCGGCCTCGTCACTACCTACGAGTTCCAGAAATGGCTCATTCCCCACCTGAAGACCCTGAACCCCGGTGCGCCCGTGATCAGCGGCGGCGGGCTGGCCACCTCCAGCAGCGCCCTTCTCTTTCAGCACACCCCCGTTGACATGGCGGTCATCGGGGAAGGGGAAGAGACCATCCTGGAACTCTGCCGCGCCATCCAAAGAGACGGGGACCTGGGGGATGTGGCAGGGATCCGCTTTCGAAAAAACGGACGCGTGGAGACCACGCGCAAAAGGGATCCGATTCCGGATCTCGACGCAGTGCCGTTCCCTGCCTGGGACCTTCTGCCCATGGAGATCTACCTGGGAAATCCCATATGGGGCGACGTGGCGGGAAATTCCTCCGGGTTCAAGCGTGGCGTGAAGGTGACGAGGAGCATGAACGTCATCTCCAGCAGGGGGTGCCCTTTCTCGTGCAATTACTGCTATCACCTCTTCGGCCGATCCAACTACCGGTTCCGCTCGGCAGAGAACGTAGCGGATGAAGTGGAGACCCTGGTGGATCGGTACGGGGTGGATTTCATCGGCTTCGTGGACGACAATATGACGGCCTCCGACAAGCGGCTCCTCCAGTTCTGCGACCTCGTGGAGAGAAGGCGACTTCCCATTTCCTGGGGCTGCCACGGAAGAGTGACCAGCGCCAGGCCTGAAATCCTGCAGCGCATGGCGGAGGTAGGCTGCGTGTGGATCGGGTATGGGATCGAGTCAGGCAGCCAGGAGATCCTGGATGCCATGAACAAGAAGGCCCGGGTAGCTCAGGCCAAAGAGGCGATCCGGAATACACGAAAGGCGGGCATCTACCCCAACACGACCTTTATCTTCGGTTACCCCGGAGAGACAAGGGAAACGATCCAGGAGACCGTCGATTTCAAGAAGGAAACAGGAATCGAGTGCGGGTCCTTCTTTGCAACCCCTTACCCTGAAACACCCCTTTACCATCAGATTCGTGACCTGATCCGGGATGAAGAATCCTTCCTCTCCTCCCTGGGCAATGCCACGGAGTTCACCATCAACCTGACAGGTTTTGAGGATGAGGAGATGTTCCGGCTGAAACGGATGATGGATGAGAATCTGGATGTGGTAGACCGCATCGAGCACGAACCGCGCGCTGGCGCTCCAACAGGGAAAGTGCCCATGGACTTACTGAGTTGCAGAAATGCCTAAGCGGGATTCGCAGACCCCCAGCCGCTGCTTCATGGAACCCACCTCAGAGGCAAGAAAAAGCAGATCATTGTCGAACCTCGCGACAATATGTCCAATATCTCGCCTCATCAGTGAGATATCCTCTTCGATCCTTCCAAAGCGCTTGTCCATCTGCTCAAAACGTGCGTTCGTATCTTCCCTCAAGGCCTTGATTTCATCGCGAATGCTCACAAGGACATTCAGCGTCATATCCTTTACCTTATCCTGCGCCATGAATCACCTCCCGGACATCCATTCTGCAAATCATCTTACTTCTTCTCGCCCCGGCAGTCAACAGAGAGGGATTGGACAAAAGTGCAGGTTTCCGACCGCATCAGAACGGATGTGCTGATCATCGGGGCCGGCGCAGCGGGAATCCGCGCGGCCCTGGCGGCTGCTGAAGAGGGTGCGCAGGTAACGATCGTCTCCAAAGGACCTGCCACCCGGTGCGGGTCCTCCTTCAGTTCCGTTTCCGGCGGATGGGGCATTCAGGCCCTGATGGGAAAGGAACGCACCGAAAGGAAACTGGAGGGGTTCTACGACGACATCATCCAGGCGGGGATGGGGATGGCCGATCCAAGGCTGGTTCGAATCCTGGTCGAGGAATCGGGTCCCAGACTGGAGGACCTGCTGTCCTACGGACTTCGCCTCCGGAAAGATCCCCAAGGGGAATATCTGCGGGTCAAGGGCTGCTTCAGCGATTCCGAGCGGGCCTTCCTGACCGGGGACATGGAGAACATCCGGAGGTGTTTTCTCTCCATGCTGGAACGCTCAGGTGCCGGGATCGTGACGGGGCACGTGATGGATCTCGTCAACGTCAAAACCCACGGCGCATGCCGGGGTGCCTGGATTCTGGCAGAGGACAAAAGCCTGCTCCGGGTCTCGGCCGGGGCGACCGTGTTGGCCACCGGCGGTGGGGCCGGCATCTTTCAGGACCACATGGTGACCGATGATGATGTCGGCGAGGGCTATGCCCTGGCTTACAAGGCAGGCGCGGAATTCAAGAACCTGGAGTTCATCCAGTTCATGTTGGGCATCAAGGGGCCTGGTATTCGACGGTTTTTCCCCCTCTCCGCGTTGGGAAAACCGGGCTTGCTCATCGATTCGGATGGCCAGGACTTGCTCCAAAGGGCCATACCGGACCAGGGGGATCGCCTCAGGGCCTGTGCAGAACGGATGAAACACCATCCCTTCAGCACTCGAGACCCATCCTTCCTGATAGACACCGCCGCAGCACTGGCCAGGAATGAAGGCAGAAGAATTTTCCTGAATTCGGGTGACCAAGCGACAAGGGGGATGGAAGTGGTGCATTTTTCGCATGCCTTCAATGGAGGGATCAGAATCGACGAAACCGGCCAGTCCATGGTGCCGGGCCTTTTTGCCGCGGGAGAAGTTGCAGCCGGCCCCCATGGGGCTGACCGGATCGGGGGCTCTATGATGACCGCCACACAGGTCTTTGGGGCAAGGGCGGGCAAATTCGCGGCGCGGCGAGCCCTGGGAATGGCGGCTTTCTTGGCCAGGGGATCCCTTTCTGAACCCCCTCAAGAGCCCTCCCGGAGGCCAGGGATTTGGAATCGATCGAAAGGCTCCCTGAACGAGATAGAGAGAGAATTAAGAAGGATCTGCTCGACCCACCTGATGCTCCTCAGACATGAAGATGGATTGAATGCCTGCATCTCAGGGGCCAAGCAAGCCCTCTCCCTGGTGGAATGCGCAACCGATGGGACCCTTCAAGGAATCAAGCTTAGGAATGCCTTCACGACAGCCTGCCTCGTGGCCGAGTCCGCCTTGAGGCGGAAAGAGAATCTCGGGCCCCATTGTCGCAGGGGATTTCCTCCCGTTTCATGTCATGAAACTCAGCGGGCGGATATGATTCGAAGACTGCCTCTTCGTGATACAGCTTTACCGATCCCAGGAGCGGCCTAGATGGAAAACAGCACCCCCACATCCCTCGTGGCCCGGAACGTGAACGGAATACCTGTCCTCTCCGTGGAGGCTCAACACCCGATCCGGGAACCTATCCCAGGAATCAGCCACGCCGACGCATTCTTCGCCACCCCATTGCCACAGGCGGTATTCCTGACAACATGAATATTCTGCTCCTCGGCAATGCCTTCCCGCCTACCTACATGGGAGGGGAATCCTCTCACCTCCACTGCCTTGCAAAGGGTCTCCGTGCAAAGGGGCACAGGGTCTATGTGGTTCATCCCATGCCTACCCGGGAGGACCGGATTTCCCTCACGCTCAGTAACGTGGAAACAGATCTGAAGGTGTACCGCATCGGCCTGCCCGAGGGCAAGGATCATGAAAACCAATTGAACATCGTTTTCCTGGACATCTGGAATCGCCTGCGCCGTGAAGGAGTCAGGATCGACCTCGTGCACTGCCATTCCAATCGCTTCTCTTCAGCCCTCGGCACTCTCAGCAAGACCCAACCCACACCCCTGGTCTCCACGGTCCATGCAGTTCATATCGCACTCGTACAGGAGGTCATCCGGAGGAGAGGAATCGCCCTGGACCCATCGGAACAGGCCATGCATGACGCGGACACCGCCAGGCAGAGCGATCTCTGCGCCCTCACCCACAGGATCATTGCCATCAGCAGGGCCATGGGCTCCTATGTGGCGAAGTTCTTCGGCGCTGATGATTCCAGGATACGGCACGTCTATAACGGCGTGGACTTCACGACCCTGTCGGAGTTCTCCGAACCTCATACACTCGCCAGGATCAGGCGGGAACTGGATCTGGAAGCCAAGGTTGTCGTGTTGTACTCAGGCAGGGTGGAACCCATCAAGGGTATCGTCCCCTTGGCCGAGGCCTGCAAGAGGCTGTGCGGGCAATTCGAGGAGGTGGCCTTCCTCTTCCTGGGAAATGGCAGCGCAGACCCATGGCTCAGATCCTGCCTGGACAAAACCCGAAACGTGCACTTCCTGAACTGGTTGCCCTTCGAGGCACTGATCCCCTATTACCACCTCGCCGACATCGCAGTGACACCATCCCTGATCGAGCCTTTCGGCCTGGTCCCCCTCGAGGCCATGGCCTGCCGAACCTGCGTCATCGCTTCCAATGCCGACGGTCTGGACGAGATCGTGCAAGACGGGTTGAACGGGGTCAAGATCCCCATCGAGGTCGATGAATATGGGGACCGCAGGATCAGGGCCGAAGACATCTGCGAGGCGATCGGAAAGGCCATCCGCGAACCGGAGTGGCGACGGATTCTTGCCGAGCGGGGAATACGCAGGGCGTCCGAATTCACCGTGGACAGAATGATTCAACAGACAGAGCAGGTCTACCTAGAGCTTCTCCATTAGCCGCTCCCGAAGCCGGAGCGCATCCACATCCCCGGGGAGGGATCGCTGGAGTTCCCTGGCCACAAGACGGCTGTCCACTGGAGAGCCTGAAGTGAGCGTCTTCTCGGCCTCCTTGAGCAGTTCGCCCCTCTCCTCTTCCAGCTGACGCAGCAAAGAAACCCGCCTTTTCTCGCTCCCCGGATCCGATTCCTCACAGGCAAGCAGGCCCATGGCCTCTGAAAGGAGCCCCTTCCTCCCCAGGATCTCCGCACCCAGCCAGCGGACTTCCGGGGCTCCCTCCCCCATGTTCCCACATTCCCGATAGGCCTCGTCGATAAGACCGCTGTCCAGAAAGAACCGGACACGCCCAGGCACATCCTCCCCCAGGTCAGCACTCATCCCCCCCCACCGGCTCTCCATGCGCTCCAGCAGTTTTCCTGAATCAGCACGGATCTCTGTCAGGGCCCGGTGATTTTTTTCCACCTCCGCGGCGACCCTCTCACGGCTGTCGGGAATGGATAGGGCCTTTTCAGTCTCCTGCTTCAGGGTCAGCCACGTGCTGGAAAAATACTGATTGAGGAGAGGGTGCCGGACCAGGAATTCCTGCATGCCCTTCCCGGCTTGATTCAGCTCCGCGGCGAGCCCGGCGTCCAAACGGCCTTTCCTGAGTCGCTTCCGGAAACGATCCAGATGCCTCACCCCCGTCTCTGAGAGATCCCGGAGGGTGAGAACCTCTTTCATGAGATCCGCCATGGCCTTTCTCGGCACCTTTTCCATGGCTCTGCCGGGAGAGATATGGGGCATTCGGGCCACGGCCTTGTCCAGGGCCGGCAGATGCCGGGTGAGATCGTCCAGGTCCATCTCCTCGGTTCCCTCTATGTGGGAACCGACAACGGTCGCATTCACGACCCTCACCTGAGAATCCCGAATGGCAAATTCCAGGTGCCTTTTGATGTCCAGGAGATGAGTCAACGATTTGACGTTTTTCCCGCCTACTCCCACCGTCTCCCTCAGGTCAGGCCGATCCGGGTCCAAGGCTCCCGCCAGGGGGTGCCCAGAGGCATGGGTGGACTCCCCCACGGCCAGGTCCAGGCCGATCAGGGCAATGGGATCGGCCTCAAGGCAAACGGCCAGGTTCAAGGCAAACACAGCCACCGACGTGCCCGTGCCCAGGGAAACCGAATGATTTTGGTGGGAGGGAAGTAGTGGATATAGCCCCTTCTGAGGCACGGCGAAACGAGGTCCTGTGTAGTTCCACAGGAATTCCGGGTGGATCGATGACGAGAAGATGAGTGGAGTCTCATGGGCAAAACGGGTGTGCCTCAGCATGGCCAGGCACTCGGGGTTTTTGTCGCTGCTCAGCACGAAATCTGCCTCGATCCCCCGGGAGAGCAAGGTCCTCCAGGCTGCAGCAAAGGCAAACAGGAACATGTCCGAGCGGACTCGTGCGATCTTGTCAAGAGACCGATCCAGGGAAGGCCCCGCACCGATCAGGAGGACCGGTCTTCCCCGGACCAGAGGCCTGAGCGTCTCGATCCCCGGAGAGACGGAGACGTGTAGGGTGTTATCGATCTCGTTATCGATCGACCTTTTCTGAACCACGGTAGAGCTTTCGATCAGGGTGTTGGCATACCGATAGGCATCTTCTATCCGCTTCGCCCATGCCTCATACTCTCCGGAAATGGCCCCGCTTCTGGGATCGGCAATCACCTTGATACTCCCGTGCAGGATCCCTCCGCTCAGAAGCCTCAGAAACAGGTCCTCGATGGCCCGGTCAGCCGGCATCATGACATGAATCCGCCCTGCCGATATCCCTTGGGCCAGGTCCAAATGGGATAGGGCTTGCCTGAGGATCCATGGGTCCGGCTCCAGGAGCATGAGGTGGTGTCCATCCTGCATCTCCCGAAGCATGGCACCGACCGTGTATCCCAGGCCCACGCCCACAAGACAGGTCATGGAGCCCCTCGAAAGGTTCATCCCCCGGATGACGGCCAGTTCAGAATCTACCGATGGAGATCCCCCATAATAGAATACCTGTTTACCGGATTCCGACCCGATCACCAGATCCACAGTGCCGACCTCGGTGCGAACCAACCCGAGTCCCTGCGGTGCCTCTGCACCTTCCAGCCAGGTAATCAGGGCCGGGTCTGCGCGGCTCAGGGCCAGGCTATTCTTCCCGTAAAGACCTTCGTCCATCAAAACAATCTCCCTATAGGCATTTATAGAAGCATAGCAGAGAGGACAGGCATTTGCCACCTTGGGGCAGGGCCCGGCTTCTGGAGTGATTCTTGCATCAAATAGTTCACTGAACAGGCCTCCGGAGCAGACCATTGACCGGTTTTCAAGAGTCCATAAGCCGCATTCACTGCAAAAGACGATCGTTTCAGGACCTTACCAGGGATGAGTTTGCGCTTCTCCTGGCAGACACGATCATGGAGAAAGGGCTCTTCTCAAGCCCCAACTGGAACTGGCGTTACGGCGGGATAAGATACGTTCCCCGTCCCCTGCCCCCTGTGGACCCCGGCAAGATCCTGGTTCTGCAATGGCCCGGAAGCCTGGGTGACGTGTGCATGGCCGCCCCCTTTCTCTCGGTTCTGAGGCAGCGCTATCCCGGGGCTGAGATCTCCTTTCTCTCGAGTAGAGCGGCCCAGGAGGTATTTTCGGGGAGTCAGGATATTGACGTGGTGGTGCCGAACCCCCTGGACACCTATTTGGACAGGATGCTCTCCGGCCAAGAAATCCCACCGGAGGATCTGCTGAAGGATATCAGCGGACTGGCAAGCCGACTCATAGCTGAGAAATACGATCTCGCCGTGAACCTCCAGGTGCTCCCTATGTCGGCAGCCCTGGCCAGACTCTCAGGAACCCGGGAGACCGTGGGTATGACCCTCTCTGAAGATGGCATGCCCGTAATCTACGGCAATATATGGTCTCCCTATCTGTTTGGTGTGTCGGCCAACCTCATGAGGCCACTCAATCCACTCCACCGGACCGAGATCTTCCGCCTCATGGTCGATGAGAAACAGGACTTCACTCCCCGACCCACGGTCCATATCCCGACAGATGCCGTCCACAGGGTGCAGGACTTCCTGGACCGTCAAGGCATAAGGGACCATGAACGCCTGGTCGGTCTCAATCCCATGTCGGGAACCCCGATTCGGCAGTGGCCCCATTTCGACCGATTGGCGGGGATGCTCAGGGACAACCTGGGGGCCAGGGTGATGATCTTCGGATCCAAAGCTGAAGATCAGGAGGTGGAGGCAATCGTCAGCAGGGCCGGGAAGGGGATCATCAAGGCCACCCATTTCATCTTCCAGGAACTCATGGCTGCCATTTCCGGCTGCGATCTCTTCATCACCAACGATACCGGCCCTATGCACCTTGCCTGCCTGATGGGAAGAAAGGTCATCGCCCTTTTCGGCCCTACAGACTTCCGAGAGGTGGGCCCATGGCAAGGCGAATTCCATGTGTTCCAATCCTCCGGCTGCCGGAACTGCTTCCGTCAGAAATGCACGAGGCCGGCCGAGTACTGCATGAACAGGATCACGGCGAGAGACGTGTATGCCCTTGCCGAGAGTGAACTGAAGGGAGGTGTCTACCTTCACTTGAACAGGGACACATCCCACTATCCGGAACGAGAAAGCGCTCACCCCGATAGGCTGAAGTGGCACGCGGGACACATTCTGCTGGAGGTGTTCCGGGAGCGAGCGAGAGGAACCGAAGAGGGAGATGGAGACCCGGTGAGAGGCCGTCTCAGCAGAGAGGATCTCTCACGTCAGTGCGGCCAGCTGAAGGCTGTGGTCGAAAGCGCGATCCGATCCTTTTCGAACCAGTGTAACGGGGAGGGAGCAAATGCCTTTCTGAAGCCCCTCATCATGATGAACGACCTGGAGTTTCTGGACAAGAGAACCCCCTTGGGCCAGGACTTGGAGGCTTCCCTCGGGTATTATCGAGGTCTCCACAGGGACCTGGACGCCCTCATTGGTTTGATGAGGGAAAACCGGGTTGATTGACCTTTGTCCGGCCTCAAGAAGATGCAAGAGGAACTGAAAAACATTCTGGAGCGCGCCGAGTTTCTTGTGAACGACGGGAAACTGGAGGAGGCGAGCGCCCTGCTTCGAGAAAACCAGACCGATATCCTGAACCTTCCTGAGGCCCTGAACATCCTTGGCGTCATCGCCTTCCACAAGGGAGATGCGGGCCAAGCCATTGATCACCTGGCACGAGCCCTCCAACTCGATGGGGCCAATGCCGACGTGATTACCAATCTGGTCCAGATCTACCTCTCCCTGGACCGGAAAGAGGAGGCCCTGCGCTTCCTCGACGCGCTCGCCCCCGCTACCCTCTCCGATCCCCAAATCCTGCGGCTCCGTGAGGAGCTTGCCGGAAGATCGGGAACTCATCTTCCACTTGTAAGCATCCTCATTCCCGCTTACAACCACGCGGCCTTTCTGCCTGAGGCCATCGAATCTGCCCTCTCCCAGGGAGAGATCCGTAGCGAGATCCTGGTCATTGACGACGGATCCACGGACGACACCCTCCAGGTGATCCAGTCCTTTTCGGCCCGGGGAGTGAAGGCATTCTCCCAGCCCAATCAGGGAGAGGGCGCGGCGTGCAATGCAGGCATCAGGCATTCCCGAGGCCAATACATCTTCTGGCTGGACGCAGACGATCAACTGGCGCCAGAAGCCCTCCCCAAGCTCCTGAGCATCCTGGAAGCCAATCCCAAAGCCTTTTTCGCCTTTTCTGACATCCTGCTCATGGATGAGCACGGCCATCCCACGGGGAAGGTCTGGGAATACGGCCAGGTCCTGCGGGGACACCTGACCGCCAGGCTCTTCGAAGAGGCCCGGTCGCCCATCCCAGGACGCGCCTCCACCCTGGTACGCCGCGACCTGTATGAGCGATTCAGGCTTTTTGACGAGGACCTGCGGGTGGCAACGGATACGGAATTCCTCGCACGGCTCCTGTCGGAGAACGATTTCAGGGTCGTTCACGTGCCCGAGCCGCTCTACCGCTACCGTATCCTTTATGATCGCATCCTGAAAGACCAGGATGCAAGAGAGCGCTCCTGTCTTGCGGTGCATGAAAGGCTCCTGTCCAGGGCAAGCCCGGAACGATTCGTGCCGGACCTGGCTGCCAAACGCGCGGCCAAGCCCTCGGATTTATACTGGGCAAAGCTCAGTTCCGCCTTTGCGTGCGAGAAGCTCTGGCGGCTACACAGGGAAGAGGGTGGCGGGGAGGTATTTCGAAAGGCGGCCATGGAACGGCTCCGGGAGTGCGACAGGGAGACCCCCGGTTCCGATGCGATCCGAAGAAACCTGGAATTCCTCTCCCCGGAGAAGGCGCCATCCGATCGACCCCGGCTTGGAGTGCAGGCCCCGAACGATACCTTTCTGAAGGAGATCCTCAACCGCCTGGAGCCTGAGTTCCAGATCATACCGCTCCCCTCCGGCAGTCCGGACGGGCTTGCTGAGGCCATGAAATCCTGCGACCTGGCATGGTTTGAATGGTGCGAATCCCCTCTCGTCTCCGCAACCCGGCTGCCCAGAATCGTCCCTATCGTTTGCAGGCTTCACAGCTATGAGGCCTTCGGAACCCGGCCCGAAGAGGTGGACTGGTCCCGGGTGGACCGGCTGATCTTTGTGAGCCCCAAGGTGCGCGATCTCTTCTTCAGTCGCTTTCATATCAATCAAAGGTCGGTCGTGATCCCCAACGGCCTGGACTTCAGCCGGTTCCCCCTTGCCCCCGGCAAGCGATACGGGAAGAAGGTGGCCTACGTGGGAAGCATCAGCTATAAGAAAGGACCCCAGCTGCTCCTCCAGTGCTTCAAGGCAATCCATGACATGGATCCTGAATACAGTTTTCACGTTGCCGGCGAATTCCAGGAGATCCGGTCCCGCCTCTATGTCATGGAAATGCTACCCCGTCTTAAGCTCCCGGTCACCTTCCACGGACAGGTGAGCGACATGCCAACGTGGCTTGCGGACAAGGATTTCATCATTTCCACTTCCCTTTTCGAGTCTTTTCAGTATGCCGTTGCCGAGGGGATCGCCTGCGGCCTGATGCCCCTGGTGCACACCTGGCCCGGCAGCGAAGGTCTCTATCCCCGGCAATGCCTCTTTGCCACGGCCGAGGAGTGCGCGGCCCTGGTCCGCTCCTATGAAAAATCGGATCGCATCGCGTTGGCCCAAGGCTTTCGCCATGAACTGGAGCTACGATTCGATCTGGGGGCAGAGTGCAAGAAGATCTCGGCGCTCATCAAAGAGACGATGGAGGAGAGCCGGAAAGCGCCCGAGGTGATCCTTACCAGGAAGCCCTTCCTGACCCGGGAAGACCTGCCCCGACTGATACGGGCCAAGAGGCTCGCCCTGCGGAAATCAGGGCTGGACAATGTGGTGAGAAAGGTCCTGATACACACCCCCCCTTCCGGCGGGTTCCGCTACTATGCGGAGAATCTCTACTGCGCCTTCAAACTCCTGGGCCTTGAGACCAGGCATCTCCGCTTCTCCGAAAGTGCCGAGGAGTGCATCCGTCGCTTTGGGCCGGATCTCTTCATCACGGCATCGGCCCCGAGCTTTCTCTCCAGGCTTCCCCTGCCCCTTCTTTCAGACCTCGCATCCCGGGGAAAGATGCTCCGGCTGGTATGGGCAGAGACCTTCAAACCCCTGGACGGGATCCATGAAATGAACCAGGAGAGCGGCCGTCTGGTGCAGCAGGGTTTGGTGGGGGATCTGTTCTTTGCGCCTGTTCACTCGAGGGCCGTCCGGGAAGAGTACGCCGAATGGGATGCCTTGGGCTATCTGGTACATTCCATCCCCATGGCAGCCAATCCCGTGGTCCACTTACCCAAGAATGCCTCCGTGAAATATGATATCGGCTTTATCGGCACCAACAGCCCCACCAAGCAAAAGGAGACACGGACCTACCTGCTGCCCCTGCTGGAAAGACACACCGCCATGCTCTGCGGGGATCACTGGGGAGAAGGCATCCCCCCGGTTCCCCAGAACCAGGCAGCAGGTGTTTACGGCAGGGTCAGGATCTGCCCGAACTTTCACCACGATTTCCAGAAGGGCCGCCAGCTTCAATTGAACGAGAGGACCTTCGTCATTCCCGCCTGCGGCGGTTTTGAAATCATGGACGAGTCCCCGATCCTGTGTGAGTCCTTCACCCCCGAGGAGATGGTTCAGGCCCGATCCCCGGAGGAATGGCTTCCCCTTCACGAGGAGTGGCTCAGGAGGGACGGCGAGAGGATGGAGATCGCTGCACGGGCCCACCGGCGGATCCAGGGGGAGCACACCTATTTCGATCGGGTTATTCAAATGCTGGACCTGGTCCGGAGGCACAAAGGCCATTGAAAGGACATGCCATGAAAAGCCCCGCCAAACCGACGCAGTCGAAGAACCCTCCGACCCTTTCCCTTTGCATGATGGTCAGGGACGAGGAGGCCGGTCTTCGCGCATGCCTCAACAGCGTAAAGGACTTTGTGGACGAGATGGTCGTGGTGGACACAGGGTCGACCGACCGAACCGTGGACGTGGCCAGGGAGCATGGGGCCAGGGTCTATCATCACCCGTGGGAACACGATTTCTCCAGGCACCGAAACCAGTCGCTCTCCTACGCCACAGCGGACTGGGTCCTTATCCTGGACGCCGATGAGGAACTCCGAAGTGGTGACGGGGCCAGGCTCCGCGAACTCCTGTCGGCGGAAGGCATCGACTCGGTAATGTTCACCATTATCAACTTCTTCAACAACCGAACCAGCCAGAGCCGATTCAACCAGGTGAGGCTTTTCAGGAGAAAGCCGGAAATCCGATACTCCGGCATCGTCCACAACCAACTCCTGGGCTGCTCATCCACCACCACCTCGCCAATCCACGTCCACCACTATGGCTATGACCTGGACCCGGAGAGGATGGAGGCAAAATTCCAGCGCACATCCTCGCTTCTCAAAAAACGCATCCAGGAGGAACCCGACAACTTCCGGCACTACCACGATCTCGCGATCAGCTATTCCATGAACAGGATGCCTGAGGAAGCGGCCAACTGGGGCATAAAGGCGATCGAGATCTCCGGGAAGGCCGAAAAGAAAGGGGGCGTCCTCATCCTCTGGACACACTTCATTGTGGCGTCCTCGTTTCTGATCATGAGAGATTTCCCATCCGCAATTGCATGGGCGTTGAGGGCACTGGAGAGATTTCCGGACCATATGGACTCCCTTTTTGTCCTGGTCATGGCCTTTCGAGACATGAAGGACTGGCCCAGGGTGAAGGAGGCAGCCCTCCGGTACCTGGACGTGCATGAAATTCTCGAAGACGATCCCGCAAGGTTGGGCTACCTCGTGCTGAACAGCGCCGGAGAAACCTGGAAGGTCCACCTTGCCCTTGGAGAGGCCTTCCTGGAAACCGATTCTCCCGGGGAGGCGGAGAAGAGCTTTGAAAAGGCTATCCGCTTCACCCCTTCCCGGTCCTGGGCCCACAAGGGGGTGGCCGAGTGCTACAAGAACCGGTCCATGGGACAAGAGGCCATTTTCCATTATGAGAGAGCACTCGAATCAGATCCCCGTTCCCCCGGCCTGCTGATGAATCTGGGAAGAATCCTCGATGAACGAGGGGACCATGAAAAGGCCGAAGGATACTACAAGCGGACAATTGGGATCGAACCCAGGCTGATCCATATTCGCCTGAGGCTCGCCCATTTCTCTGCCAGAAGGGGTGATGTTGAGGCATGCCTGGGACAGTGCGAGGAGATTCTCAAGATCCTTGACATGCCGATCCACAGGACCCTTCAGGGCCTGGAGGACCTTGCCAGTCTCTTCCTGTGGATCGGTCATACCCTGGACAAGGCTGGTAAAGAGGATCTCTTTCGGGAGGCCGCAGACATTGCCCTGATTCTCCACCCCGAGCTTCTCCAGCAGACAGGTGTGAAATGAATGCCCCGAGACTTTCCCTTTGCATGATCCTCAAGGACGAGGAGAAAAGACTCCCCGGGTGTCTTGCCAGTGTGAAGGAGTGGGTCGATGAAATCATCGTGGTCGACACGGGCTCCTCGGACAGGACCGTGGAAATCGCACTTCAGCAGGGGGCCCGGGTCTTTCATCACCCCTGGGAAGGAGATTTCAGCAAGCACCAGAACCAGTCCGTGGACTATGCTGCAGGGGACTGGGTGCTCCAGATGGACGGGGACGAAGCCCTGCAGGAAGGAAGCGGCCCGCTCATCCGGCAGGCCATCCTGGACACGGACGCAGATGCCTTTTACATGACGGTCCTCAGCTTTTTCAACCAGGGGGCCAGCAGCTCCTGGGAAAGCAAGATCAGGCTCTTCAGGAGAAGAGCAAATATTCGCTATGAGAATATCGTTCACAAGCAACTCAAGGGCTACCGACGCCCCAAAGTGCTTGCAGCCACGATCCTCCACTACGGCTACGACCTGAGTCCGGAAGAGCAGCGAAAAAAATATGAAAGGACCTCGACCCTCCTGAGACGCCAGATTGCCGAAGAACCCGAGAATTACTGGCACAGGCACAACCTCGCGGTCTCCCTGGCCAGCAACGGTTTATACAGCGAGGCAGTCGAGATGGGCCTGTCCGCACTCTCGCTCGCGAAACCCCCGGCAATGGAACTGCCCAACATCCTCTGGACCTCCTATATTGTCGCCGCTTCCTGCCTGAAGCTGGGAGACCTCCAGCGGGCAGAGGAGATCGCCGGCCGGGCGGTGCTTCGTTCCAGGGACCACCTGGATTCCCATTTTGTCCTGGTGCTCCTCTACCATCAGATGAAGCGATGGGAAGAGCTGGAGTTTCATGGAAGGGAGTATCTGAGGGTTCACAAACTCATGGAGGATGAGCCGGAGCGTTTCACGGGCGCCATCATCAACATGGCCGGAGAAGCCTGGAGGGTGCGGGTGGCCCTGGGGGATTCCTCGCTCCAGAAAGACAATCTGGACAATGCCCGGGCGCTATTTGAAAAGGCCGTCCTGGAAACCCATGTGCGGCCCGAGTGCCTCAAGCTCATCGGCGACTGCTATAAGAACCGCGGCAGGTGGGAAGATGCTTCCCATTACTACCAAAAGGCCCTCTCCGAAAAGGACGACTGGGTGGAGGCCATGCTGGGTCTGGCCCTCTGCAAAAGACGCCTGGGTCGGGAAGGGGACGCGGGAGGAATGTACACAAAGGCCATCGAAATCGCACCCGCCTGCGTGGAGGCCCTGGTCAACCTGGGGAACCTGCTTTACGAAAAGGGCGATCTGGAGGCATCCCGGTCCCTGTACGAGAGGGCCCTCCACGCCGAGCCAAGACTCATCCAGGTATGCCTGAGGCTGGCCAACCTGGCGATCCGGACTGGAGACGTGGAAACCTGTCTGCGATGCTGCGACACCATCCTGCGCGACCTGGACCTCTCCTGCCAAAAGACCCTGGAGAGCCTCAACGACCTGGCCGACCTTTTTCTCGTCATCGGACATGCCCTGGAGAGAGCAGGCAGGGAGGATCTCTTCAAAGACGCCGTGGAAGCAGCTCTCCGCCTCAGACCGGATCTGCTCAAGACGGATCCCGTGGAAGGACCAGGATCCACGGCTGTTCAAGAAAGCCTTTCCTAAAATTGGCCCCTGGCGTTCCTCACCTTTTCTTCTCCTTCATCCCCGACCCCACGCATCCCTCCTTTAGACCCCTTTAAAAAAAGCCCTAAAGTTCTTCCACGAAAAGTCGATGAATAGAGCGAACCAAGCATCCAAGCGATGCAGGTCAGGCAGGCGAAGCGTAAACCCATCATGCTCATCAACCTCTAGACGGCAAGGATGCCAGGAATAAACAAACACATTTCAAGGAGGAAAAAACCATGGGACTCAGGATTCAAAACAACATCGAAGCAATGAACGCTCACCGTCAGTTGAGCATCTCTTCAGGAAACATGTCAAAGTCACTGGAGAGACTTTCATCCGGTTACCGGATCAACAAGGCGGCCGACGATGCAGCCGGGCTCGCCATTTCGTCAGCCTTCAGGGCCGACATCGCCAGCTTCAAGGTTGCTTCCAGGAACGCCACCGAGGCGTCCGCCCTGCTCCAGGTCGCAGAGGGCGCAGCGGACCAGATCCAAAACATGCTGGTGCGGCTGAAAGAGCTTGCCACCCAGGCTGCTTCCGCCAACGCAGGTTCCAACCTGGACAAGATCAACGATGAGAAGTCCAAGCTGCTCGCCGAGATCGACAAGATCGCCCAGTCCACCGAATACGCGGACGTGGCGCTGATCAACGGGACCTACGGTGTGGGAGTCTCCACCACCGGCGGCACCGTGACCACAGCCAACGGTTTTGACAGCATGACCGGCATGAAGGCAGGGTACTCCTATGTGCTCACCGTCTCCGGCGTGGGAGCCACAGCCGACGTGGCCATGAACGTGTATAGTGACGTGGATGGCACTCTGGTAGGTTCGCAGACGGTCTATGACACGACCGTTCCTTCAGCCGGCTCCACCACCACCATCAGCTTCTCAGGCCTGGGGGTGGACCTGAAGATCAACGACAACATCAGTGCGAACATGGCAGGGAATGCCAGCTCCATGGTCGTTGCCAAGGACAGTGGAAACTCCACGTTCCAGGTCGGCGCGGAGAATACGGACTACAACAAGATCAGCATCAGCCTCGGTGACCTGACCCAAACAGGTCTGAGCATTTCCGCTATCGACCTCTCCAGTGCCTCGGGCGCGCAGACGGCCCTGGGCACCATCGACACGGCCATTGACACCCTGAACGATATCCGGGGTGGCATCGGTGCCTACATGAACCAGATCGGATACCATTCAGCCAACCTGGCCACCACGATCGAAAACGTGCAGGCGGCCGAGTCGGTGATCCGCGATGTGGACATGGCCTCGGAGATGACGACCTTCACCAAGAACCAGATCCTGCTCCAGGCCGGGACCGCCATGCTTGCCCAGGCCAACATGGCTCCGCAGCAGGTCCTCTCCCTGTTCGGCTAGGATCACGCCAGGTCGTGATCGCATGCATCGCGGCTTCGCCGCATAAACCCTCAAACCCCAACCCCGCTTCCCCAAACCCCGGAAGCGGGGTCTTTTTTTTGCCCTCATTTTCGCTCTGGCAGATATCTTGCTACCTAAAAGGGAGGAAGATACCCCCTCTTGCCGTAGCCAAAGGGAGGAGTTAGTGTTTAACCATTTGGTATAAAAAAGGATTCATGACTGGCGCAGGGCAGTACCGGGATGAGGAAATGACTCAAGTCAGAGGCATTTTCTACCGATGTTGAGGTAAGGACCGGGAAGCTATTTCCGCTTCTCTTGACCCACCTCGGATCTCAAAGGATGAACGAACATGGCATTGAGCACCAATCTCATCAGCGGCCTTTCCAGCGGTTTTGACTGGCGGAGCGTGGTCGACCAGTTGATCGCAATCGACCACCGCACTGTCGATCTCATGGAGGATCGAAAATCCGAATATGAGACGAAGCTGAGCGAATGGCGGTCCTTCAACACCATGCTGCTCGGGCTAAAGACAGCGGCAGAGGGTCTTCAGGATGCCGACAATTTCCATGTCTACACCTCCTCCATGGCCACGAACAGCGGCACCGTGGACGGGGAGGACCTCCTTTCGGTCTCCAGCGGCACCACGGCCAACACCGGAACATACACGATCAAGGTCACTAACCTGGCAACCGCCCAGAAGCTCTCGTCGAACCCCTTTGCGAGCCAGACCGAAGAACTGGGGAGCGGCTACGCTGGGGATATTCTCGTCAACGGCAGGGTGGTGACCGTCAATGCCACGGATACCCTGGCGGACGTGGCTTACGACATCAACGCCCTCAACACCGGAACCACTCCAAGCGGAGTCACGGCAACGGTCGTCCGTTACGGCGCCAATGACTACAGATTGATCCTCACCAGCGACAGCACCGGAGAAGAAGGGATGAGCCTTCTCAACGGGTCATCCACCAATCTGGTGCAGAAGTTCGGGTGGAAAGACAATCTCGACGCCCAGGTGAAGAATACCATCACCAACGGCGCCCAGAGCGATCTCTTCACGGCCCAGAACGTCACCATCCAGTCCCTGCTGGGGCTTTCCGCCGGGGAAGCCTCAAGCGGAACCCTCACCATCGGCGGCACCGCCGTTACGATCAACCTCTCCACCATGTCCCTCGCCGACATCAAGACGGCCATCAACGACGCGGCCATTCCAGGGGTGGTGGCCTCCGTCATTTCAGAAGAGGTGGACGGCGCCACCTATTTCCGGCTCAAGATTGAAGGCACTCAGGCCTTCGCTGAGGAGAAGAATATTCTGAACACCCTGGGCATCCTGGACCACACGACTGCCAGCGTCACCGGCAAGGTGTCCGGCAACCCCATGACATCCGATGGTGCCCATATCACCCCTGAGACCCTTCTTACGGATATCGACGGATACCTGTCCCACACGGTTGGCGACAAGATTCAGTTGACGGGGACCCAGACAGGCGGCGGCGCCGTGAACTTCGACTTCAGCATCAGCAGTTCCACCACAGTGGCGGACCTGCTGAGCGCCATTGAAACCCAGTATGCAACCACTGCCGGAGATGTGGTGGCCTACGTCACCTCAGAGGGGAAGATCAGGGTGGACGATGTGGCTGGGGGCGGGAGTCTTTCCGTGACCCTCACGGACAGCATCACCAATGGCCAACTGGAGTTCGTCACCGGCGACCTTGCTTTCGGCGACGCCGCGGCGCGTCAAAGGGAGATCGTGGCCGGTGAGGATGCCACCCTGGAAGTCGACGGGGTGGAGGTGACCAGTGCCTCCAACACCATTGAGGACGTCCTGGGTGGCGTCACCCTCAACCTGATCAAAGAGGACGCATCCACCACCATCACCCTCAAGATCGAACACGACCTGGATACCATCAAATCCAATATCCAGGATTTCGTGGACAAGTACAACCAGGCCATGACTTACATCAACAGCCAGTTCTCCTATAACGAAGACGAGGAAACGACCGGCGGCACCCTGTTTGGGGATGGGACACTCTCCTCCATCAAATCGGATATCGTGAGCCTTCTGACACAGAATATCTGGGGAGTGAACAGCAGCTTTTCCATTCTGGGCCTTGCGGGGATCACCCTGGACAACGACCTGATCCTGAGTATCGACGACACCAAGCTGAATGGGTATCTGAAGACGAACTTCAACGACATTATGTCCCTTTTCGTCGCGCAGGGGACCACCAGCAGCAGCACCCTGACCTATATCGGCCACAGCAATGATTCGGAGGCAGGAGAGTACACGGTACACATTGACAGGGCAGCCACCCAGGCCACTGAAACAGGCAGCATGGACCTATCGGCCGGAGGGGCCGGCGAAACCCTCACCATCACCCAGGGCAGCAACACGGCCACCGTCACGATAACGGCCGACATGAGCATCGGCGATATCAAAAACGCCATCAATGCCGAACTCGACACGGAATACGCAGAGGTCCTGGTGGGAGATCAGCAACTCCAGGAGGGCGGAAGCGCCATAACGGCCCAGACCGCGTGGGCAAACATCACAGGCACCTCCCTGGAAAACGGGAATAGCATATCCTTTTCAGGGACGAACCGGAGTGGAAGCAGCGTTTCCGGGACCTACACGATCAGCAACGTCAACACCGATACCGTGCAGGGGCTCCTCTCGGCCATCGAAACGGCCTACGCGACCAATGTCACCGCCACCATCGATACATCGGGCAGAATCGTCGTCACGGACAAGTACACGGGATACAGCCAGCTTTCCATCCAGATTGAGGAACCGGATGGGAAAGGCCTGAACTTCGGCACCGTCGACGTGACCGCAGGGGCCGGTGACAGCAGCCAGGAAGGCCGATACGCCATGGCCATCACGGCTACCGATGACGGGAGCAACCACCTGGTCCTCCGGTGCAATGATTACGGCAGCACAAGCTTCACCGTTTCCCAGGACACAACCGACGGCAATTACGACCATATCGTTTTCACTACCACCACCAGCAAGACCACTTCCTCCAGCGGCACGGTTCACATCGCCGGTCAGGCCGGAGGGAGTTCCGGCACGGCCTGGACAGACGTCGACGGAGCAAGCGTCACCACCGGGGAGACCATCACCATTTCAGGGACTGCCCACAATGGGGCCGCGGTGGGACCGACAGACTACACCATCGACACCACCAACGACACGGTGGACGATCTTCTTACTGCGATCCAGACGGTCTTTGGCGGTGCCGGGGCTGTGGATGTCTTTATCAGGGACGGGAAGATCTACCTGGAGGACAAGACGGCAGGCGCCTCCTCCATGACGCTCGATCTGAGCTACAACGGAACGGGAACCCTTTCTCTGGGTAACTTTGATCAGGTCACCGAGAGGGACCTGGACCTAGGGCTCATCAACGGCACGGTAACGGGTCAGGACGTGGCAGGAACCATCAACGGCGAGGCCGCCGCGGGCTCCGGAAGGGTGCTAAGGGGAAACAGCGGCAATGCAAACACCGACGGTCTGTCCGTAAGATACTCCGGGACCACCAACGGTGTGGACGCAGGAGAGGTCAAACTGACCCTCGGGGTTGCAGAACTCTTCCAGAGGACCCTTTACGCGATCACCGACCCTTCAGAGGGTTACGCCACATTCAAACAGGAATCCCTTCGGACCAGCATCGACCGTATCGAGACCCAAATCGAAGAGACAGAGGCCCGGTTGGATCAGAAGATGGAGGCCATGATCAACCGTTTTGTGGCCATGGAATTGGCCCTTTCCAAAATCCAGAGCATGAGCGATTGGTTGGCCGGCCAGCTTAATGCCGCTTACAGCGGTTGGGTGTGATCCACCAACCGGAATCTCTGGCCATGGAATCGCCAAACCCGGTGATGTCCATCTGAACGATGCCGTCTTTCAAGAGAGGAAAGAGTAAGAGGAGGAGTCTATGACCTATAAGAGAATGCTCGGACAGTACAATAAATTGAATGTGGAAACCGCCGGAAGACTCGATCTGGTTCTCATGTGCTACGAGAAGGCCATCGAGTCGCTGTGGCAGGCTCGAAAGTCCTATGAGCAAGGGCAGTACGAGCAGAAGGCCAGGAAACTTCAGAGGGGTCTCAGAATCATCCAGGAGCTGCAGGGCTGCCTGAACTTCGAAAAGGGTGGCCAGATCGCACGAAACCTGGATGCCATTTACACCTACCTCGTGCGAAGGCTTCTGGAAGGAGATGTCAAGAGAGACTTAACCGCGTTCGACGAGGCCGTCAAAATCCTGACCGATCTGAAGGATTCGTGGCGGGGAATAGCATCCGAAAACCAAGCGAAGGAAGCCATCCCCGGGTACGATGCGCAGAGCGAAACCCACCTGCAACAGGTGGCTGCTTGAGATTAAAGAATTGCCTCTTCACCGCCGATGTATCTTGTGAAGGGTGAGACCAATATGTTCCTGCAAAGGCCAGGGTCTTACGGAGATGTATGAAGGTGCCCTTTCAGGGTTGAAAGGGTAGAGATGGACCAAGGAAGGTGCGTTATGGAAGCAGTCGGGTCAGTAAAGTCATCGGAAATTCAAGGGATCACGGCAATCGCCCCCCTCAAGGGCGCAGAGTCTGTGCAGTCCCATCAGGCGAAAACCAGAGAGAGATCTCAGTCTGCAGCGGAGAAGCAGCAGGTGGCCCAGGCGCAGGTAGAGAGAGACAACCGCGCCAAGATTGAGCGCATCGCCCAGGTGATGGACGATTACGTGAAGTCCATGCAGAGGAGCCTGAACATCCAAGTCAACAGCGAAACCGGCAGGGTCGTGGTCAGGGTCATATCGGAAGAGGACGGAAGGACCATCCGGGAAATTCCGCCGGAGGAGGTGCTCAACCTGGCCGCGAAGATGGAAGAGATGATGGGGCTCCTCTTCAATGAAAGGGTCTGATCCGTCCCGGCGCGAACTCGACCGAGAGGTCTCCGAAGGGGTTGCTCCATGGAACTGAAGATACTCATCGTAGACGACGACAAGAGACTGGCCGCGGCACTCAAAGGCCTGCTCAGCGAGGAAAACCACGACGTCGTCGTTTGCGAGAATGGCCTGGAGGGCATCCAGAAATGCCGTGAGGAAAAGTTCGATCTGGTCGTCACCGACCTCATGATGCCGGGCGCCACCGGGCTGGACGTCCTGAGAGAGACCCGGAAGATCTCCCCTGAGACCCTGGTGGTCCTCGTCACGGGATATGCCTCCCTCGAATCGGCCATACATGCCATACGGGAAGGCGCCTATGATTACATTGCCAAACCTTTCAAGCTGGAAGAAATCAAGGTCCTGGTCCACAACGCCTCTGAGAGAATCCGTCTGGTCCATGAGAACGAAAGACTCCTCAAAGAGCTTCAGTCAGCCTACAACCAGCTTCAGATCGTGAAGGAGATCATGGGCATCCGAGGGGAGATCCGCGGGGGAGGGTCACCCCAGGACGACACGGCCCAGACCTTCATCGCCGGGAGCATGCTACCGCAGTATTACGAGGAAAACCGATCCGCCGTTTCTCCCTTGTTTGTGAACGACCTGGAACGCATATCCGCCCTGGCAGAGAAAGGCTTCCTCTCGGAAGAGGAATTCAACCTATGCAAATCCAAGATGTTCCGAAATCTTCAAACCTGACCTCAGGCGACATCGAATCCCTGAAGGTCCTCATTGCCGACGATGAGCCCATCATCTGCGAAACCCTGAGTCTCTATCTCCAGCACATCGGCATCCGGCACATCCACACCGCCTGCGACGGCAGCAACGCCCTTGAAGAAATCTTCCGGGGGCCCCTCTACGACTACGTTTTCGTGGACCTCATGATGCCCAAGATCACCGGGATCGAGGTTCTCAAGAAGATGAGCGAATCGCACCACCTTTCCAGCGTCATCATCATGACCGGGTACCCCTCCATGGAGACGGTCATCGAGGCCATGCACTACGGCGCCTCGGACTTTCTGGTCAAACCCTTTCGCTTCGAGGATGTCAAAATTGCCCTGGAAAGGATTCAGACCCTCCGCCGTCTCAAGGAGAAAAACTGGATCCTGAACCAGGAACTGGAAAAGAAGAAGGAGGTGGAGGAACTCAATTACCAACTTGAGAAAAGGATCCGGCTGCAGACCATCCTCTACCACATCATCGATTCCCTCTCCAAAATCAATCGCACGGATAACCTCTACCATTACATCGTCAGGAAGGCCGCAGAATCGTGTAATGCCGGGCGGGCCTGCTTTATGATCTACGATCAGGGCAATTCCCATCTCCTGGCCCTCGCCCAGGAAGGGATCGACGCCATGCTGCTCGGCATGGAAGCGCCTTACCAGCACACAAAGGACGGGAGCAAGATTCTGGTGGGAGGTTTTCTGACCTCCTATTTCGGGGCCCCCGAAGGCACGGCCCTGCGTTTGAACAGGCTAAACCGGGTGAACGGACTGATGGCCGTCCCCTTCAACATCCGGAGCGAGCCCTTCGGCGTATTGCTCATCGGTGGAAAGGCGGGGCAAAAGGACTTCGACCGTGAAGATGAGTTCATCATGAAGTTCCTGGCCGAAAGAACCGCCCTCAACATCGAGAACATGGCCCTCTACGACAACCTCAGGCAGAGCCTGATCGCCACCCTCATGGCCCTCGTGAGCGCCATTGAGGCCAAGGATTCCTACACCCAGCAGCATTCGTCCAGGGTCACCGAGTATGCCTCCAAGATAGCCGTGAGGATGGCCTGCGACCACGAAGATCTCCAGAGACTGAGATCTCTTGCCCCTCTCCATGACATCGGGAAGATCGGCGTTAGCGACAACATCCTGAACAAACCGGGTCGACTCACGGACGAGGAATTCAACCATATCAAGGCCCACCCTCTCATTGGTGTCAACATCGTCTCCCCCCTCGGCCTGAACCCGGAAGAGCTGGCCGTGATCCGTAATCATCACGAGCGATGGGACGGCCGCGGATACCCGGACGGGCTCAAGGGTCCCGAGATCCCGAGGCTGGCCAGGATCCTGGCCGTGGCCGACGCCTTCGATGCCATGAACTCGGACAGGGCCTACCGTAAGGCACTCCCCCCTGCCGTCTGCCTGGAGGAACTGAGGAACGGCCGCGGGAGCCAGTTCGATCCGGAGGTGGTGGAGGCTGCCCTGGACGTGCTGGAACTCTGAAGGCCGAGGCTTTCCAGTTCCTCCTTCCCATACAAGCCTTCCAACACACAAGGAATCACGCACGTTTACGAATGCATCAATGTCAAAAGGGGATGGTCGTTGGCATTCGGGCTTTGGCATTTGCCTTTGAACCCGTGGGCTCTCTCCCTGTTTCCATCATTCCATCATCCCAGTACCCCATCACTCCGGTTCCCGGTTGGCATTTCTATTGCATATTCCATGGTTTTGTGCTTCTTTACACCTTATCTTCCCTGCGAGGCACGAATGGACGCGGCAAATCGACGTGGGTTTTTCAGGGCAAAGATCACCGTTCCCGTGAGATGGCGAGTCCTTTCTTCGGACGAGGCCAGGACGGCCAGGCAGGGAATGGGGCAAACCCTTTTCAGACGGAGCGGGGTTCCCGACCCCATCGACGAATTGATCGAAGAGGCTACGCCCGGATCCAAGGAAGAACAACTCTATCGCTGTCTTCAACTGCTCAACAACAAACTCGATTTTGTGATCGAGCAGACCTTTCTCCGTCCTTCCGAGTCGCCCCCTTCTCGAGGCGTGGTGGAGGACCTCAGCGGCTCGGGCCTCAAGCTCATCTGCAGGGAGCACCTCAAGCAGGGAGTGCTTCTGAAGATGGACCTCCTCCTGCCCGGCACGTTCCAGTATCGAGTGGAGCTGGTTTCTGAGGTCGTCCGGGTGGAGGCGATGGAGGGCGGTTACGAGGCAGGGTGCAAAATCATCGATATCGAGGAGGGCGCCAGGGAGTCCATCGTGAGGCTGGTTTTCCAGAAACAGAGAAGAGACATCCGGCACGGGAGACTGAACCAGGAGGATTCGGATGCGGGTTGAAATCCCTTTGGAACGCCTGGCGGAGCTCTACAGGCTGGTGACCCTCGGCAGGCTCATCCATGGTCTGGTACACAATCTGAACGGTCCGCTCCAGAACCTCGGCATGGACATGGAGATGCTGGAGCACTCCATCAAAACCGACGACCGGATGCCCCGGGACCTCACAGACCCGATGGTCCAGAGATTGCGCAGGATGGAGGGGGAATTCGATCAGATCAACCGTCTGATCCGGTCGGTATCCAACCGGGCCAGCCTGGAAGGGGATTATCTGGAATACGGCAACCTGAGGGTCTTCATGGAAGAGGAACTCTCCCTCCTGAACGCGAATCTCTACTTCAAGCACAATGTCCAGAAGGAGGTGCTCCTGGAAGAGGGTCTTCCGCCCCTGACCATGCTCCCCGAAATGGTGACCCTCTCCCTGGCCTGGTTCATCCAATCCCTCGCGGAGGAATTGGAGAAGGCCCGGGGAAAACACTTCAGCCTCACGGCCCGCTTCCTCCTTTCCACACTGGAGATCACCTTCAGCACGGAGGCCGGATCGCTTTCCTCGAGTTTCATGCAGGGGCTGACCAAGGGCATCCCTTCCACAGGGGTTTTCAAAGTGGAGGAAGCCGATCTGGGCCAGATGCTCTCCGTGGCATGGCTGAAACTGAGCGGCGTATCCTTCGAATGCAGCTCCGATGAATCCGGTTCGGTCATCACCCTCCGCGTGCCGGTCTCGGACAGACTCTCAGGCGGCTGAAAAACGCCCATCTCCTGCGTTCACTCCAGTACTCCAGTCTTCACGCATAGTCCCCCCTCCTGAACCTGGCCACTTCCGTACCGACCGTGAGCATCGTCTCGGAGAGGATCCCTTTCAGCCTTTCAGGCAATCCGGGGGTCGATTCCAGGTCCCGCAGGGCCGCTACCCTCTCTTCCATATGGGCGACCAGGTCTTCCAGGTCCGCCACGGAGAGAGACCGGTCAGCCAGCTTGGCCGCGTAGAAATCCACAAGGTCAAGGCTCTGTTCCAGTTCTTCCAGGACCTGACCTCTCTTCACGGCGCCGCTGGCTTCGTGGATGCCCTCCAGGCCCCCTATGAACTGAATCCCTTCCGGAACAAGTTCTCGACTCCCTTTGATTCCGATGGCGTTCCCGTCCTCCCCTGCCGGCAACATCTGATCCATGATCCGCTGGAACTCCCTCTCCCCGGAGGATTTCGGGGCTCCCTTCTTGACCATGGGGTTTGGAATCACCCCCTGTCCCTCGTACACTTTCATAGGTTTCTCCTTTTCCTGATTCCCCGGTTTCTCAACCGGCTTGCATTTCACTGAACATGCAAAAGGATTGCCACGAATCAGACCATCCCCTGCCGGAGGCAGGGAGAGTCATCCGGAGCATAGGTAGACCGGAAAAAAATCATGAACTCAAATGGTTAAAGAAAGCCTGTGACCGCGGAGCGGGGGCGACAATCAAGGCACGGGGGTGAATCCCGCGGGTCGTGCCGAACTGTGCCGGGAACTTTCTTCCCAGTTCCACGGCAAAAGGAATCAGACGACCATTTCGAGGGAGGTTTTGGTGACATATTGGAGATGGACCACCTTTTCCGCCGCTCCCAGTTTGATCGCCTCCTTGG
>JAFGPH010000256.1 GCA_016926135.1 Deltaproteobacteria bacterium | reverse complement strand
TTCCCTTCGTTCCCGTGGCTAATCTCAAAATTCTGGCAGAAGCCGCAGAGCAGATTGCACGAACTGATGAAAATGGTTCCTGATCCGTTCATCCCGACCAGCGGCGATTCCTCCCCGAAGTGGGCATCGTAGCTGGCTACCCTGGCCCTCCTGCCTGTGTTGCAGAACCCCTTCTCCCCTGCAAGCCGGTTGACCCCGCACTCCCTCGGGCACAGGGTGCAGCGCTCCAGCAGAGCCAGCGCCTCTTCCGTCCTGGCCCTCAGTCGCCCGCTCTGATACAGCCTGATGTAAGAGGGTTCGCTCATCCCCTTCTTCCAAATGCATATCCCCCTGGCGGGCACGAGCCCGGGCAGGGGGACCGGCGCATCGGGGGCGAAAGAATACCGGAGACCTAGTCGCGACTCTGGCCGAAAATCCGGAGCAGCATGAGAAACAGGTTGATAAAATCCAGATACAGGGCCAAGGCTCCCAGGATGGCCCCCTTTCGTACCACGCCCCCGTCCAACCCTGCGGGTTGCGTGAGGGCCATATTTTTGAGCTTTTGCGTATCATAGGCGGTAAGCCCTACGAACACGATCACCCCGATGTAGCTGACCACCGCGCTGACTGCGCTGCTCGCAATGAACAGATTCACGACAGAGGCAATGATGATCCCGATGAGTCCCATGGTCAGGAAGCCTCCCCAGGAGGTGAGATCCTTCTTGGTGGTCCAGCCGTAGATGCTGCAGGCCAGAAACGTGGCTGCACAGATGAAGAAGGTGCTCACAATGGAGTCCTGGGCGTACACGAGGAATATGAAGGAAAGGGTGATGCCGTTGAGGCCCGAGTAAATCACAAAGATCGCCGTGGCCATGGCGCCGCTCATCCGGTTCACCATGCCGCTGAGGGAAAAGACGAGCGCGAGTTCAACGACAATCAAACCGATGAGCAGCCAGGAGTTCCCGAAGATGAGGCGCATCATGGGCTCAGAGCTCGACACATAATAGGCCACCACGCCGGTCAGGCCCAGTCCGATGAACATCCAGTTGTAGACGCTCCTCACAAAATCGTTTACCAGGACCCCTACCTTTTCTCTTGGAGCGGTGAGGACTTGCATATTCGAACCTCCTCATGAATTCAATCCTATTATACGCACGGAAAGGTAAAGTTCAAGACAGAATTCTGTTGAACCTCGGCCGTGGATTGCACTATCCTTTTCGGATCACACATCCCGAGAAGGGTGATCTGCGATTGGAATGATGAAACATGTCTGACAGGGACCAAAAGCTCTATATCGTCATGGTCGGGCTCCCCGCCAGGGGGAAGACCACGATTGCGGCGAAACTCCGGCAGAACCTGAGTCACGACTCCGTGAGGACCCGGATCTTCAACAACGGGGAACTCAGACGAAAAATGATTCGGGAAAACACTTCTTCCCCGAATTTTTTCGATCCCCACAACAAGGAAGGCGTGGCGCTCAGGGAAAAGATCGGACTCATCAACATCGAACGGGCGAAAAAATATTTGAACGACGGGGGAAACGTGGCCATTGTGGATGCCACCCATGCCACCCGGAAGAGAAGAAAACTGGTTCGCACCCTTCTTTCCGACCATCCGTTGCTCTTCATCGAATGCATCAATGAAGACAGGGAGATTCTGGAGGCCAGCATCCTCAGGAAAATCGACCTTCCCGAATTCGGTCACCTTTCCCAGGAGGAGGCCATCGAAAGCTTCCGTCAGCGCATCGCTTACTATCAGTCCATCTACCTTTCCCTGAAGAAGGAAGGGAACGTCGTCAAACTGGACTCCCTCAACAACAAGATCATCGATGAGGAGATCGTTCAAAATATCCCGTACATCGAACAGATTCGGGATTTCCTGCTCACCGACATGGTCCGGAACCTCTATCTCATCCGCCACGGGGAAACCTACTTCAACCTGGAGAACCGGATCGGAGGGGATTCCGACCTGACGGATAACGGGAGGTCCCAGGCACAGGCCCTGGCCCGCTACTTCCGTTCCAAACGAATCCCGCTCATTTTCACCAGCAACAAACTCAGGACCATCCAAACCGCTGAGGCCATCCGCAACATGCAGGAGGAGTGCACGATCATTCCTCTTCCGGAATTCAACGAAATCGACAGCGGGATCTGCGAGTCCATGAGCTACGAGGAGATCAAACAGGGAATGCCCCAGGTATACCGGGGGAGGAAAAAGGACAAGTACAACTACGTGTACCCGAAAGGGGAAGGCTACGTTTCCATGGAAACCCGAATCGACAGGGGAATCAAAAAGGCCCTCTATCTCAGCCAGCCCTCCGACAACATCATGATCATCGGCCATCGCGCGGTGAACCGCATGATCCTCTCCCATTTCCTCTTTCGAAGGCGGGAGGATGTGCCCTACATCTACATTCCCCAGGACAAGTTCTACTACATCTCGGCCACCCAGGACCGGAAGCTCTTTCAGCTCAAAAGTTATCGCTGAAGAAGGCCTTGGGCCTTGCCCCAGACTTCCTCCACGTCAATTCGGTCCATACAGCTGTTCCCCGGGTGCAGGCATTTTTCCTGGCGGCATCCGCAGCAGGGAAGGTTCTTGAAAACCACATCTCCTCTCCGGCTGAGAGGCTTCCAGAGGTGCGGAAACGTCGGCCCGAAGAGCGTTACACCGGGACATCCCACGGCTGCGGCGATGTGGGCGGGCGCCGAGTCATTCCCGATGAAGAAACGGCACCGCGCGAGGATCGCCGCCATCTCCAGGATTGTGAGCCTGCTGGACTTGAAATCCGCCTGAAACCCCATGGATCTCTCCAGCGAATCCACCAGCGCCCCTTCATCAGGCCCGCCGAGCAGCAGAATGGAGGCCGCATAATTCCGGTGAAGTCTTCGCGCGATCTCCGCATACCGTTCCACCGGCCATCGTCTCAGTCCTCCCCGCGCACCGGGGTGAATGGCCGCGAGAAAGGCTTCCGGCCCGAGGCCGCAATCCGCCAGGAGCCGATCGGTTCCGGAAAACACCTCCGATGGAATGTGCAGGGTCAGCTCCTGTTTGAACTGGTCCATCCCCAGGAACCTCAGGGCCTGGAGCTGATAGTCCACAACGTGATATTCGAAAGGATCGCAATGGATGAAACGGTTCATGAGGATGTGAGACAGGGAGCTTGAGCTCCGGTAGCTTATACGCTCGGGCGCTCCGGTGGCGAACGCGAGAAAAGCAGCCCTGTCTCCATGGGTGAAATCGATCACGATGTCATAATTCATCGATCTCAACCGATCAATCAAGTCAAGATGGTATCTTACTGTATTCAGAATACTCTGTTTCGCAAATTTCCTGTCATAACTCCATACCTTTCGAATGCCGGGATGGTGTTCCAGCACGGTTTCCGTGCCCCTGTTGACCATCACATCCACGATGGCCTCGGGGGCCTTGGCCTTCAGGTTATCGATGACCGGGAGAATGCTGAGCGTATCACCGATGTAGCGCAGCTTCATGATCAGGAGCCGCTTCCCGCGGATATCCGACGTGAGGCGGACGACACTCATGAGCGCTCCTGCCCTGATTTCCGGTATTCGCGCAACTTGGCATACTTCAGGAAAGATCCGCCCGCATTGGCCATGGAAATGAAGAAGCCGTCAAAACCATCCAGAATGCCCATTTCCAGGACATAGCTTTTCAGAAACATCCAGATGCCGTGGGTGATGGGCGTAAATGCACGCACCTTGGCGTTTCGTTGAAAAAGCGCAAGCGAGGAAAGGTTGGAATAGCATTCCATTTTCATCATCATTTCTGAATAGTTCCTGAAACTGACGTGCTTAAGGGCCGCACCAAGATCCCTGACCGTCCCCTGGACAACCCAGCGCTCATGAACGGCTTCGCCGTCGAAACGACCCCTACGCCGATCCACCAGGCGCACAATCCTGTCCGGCCACCACCCGCAGTGCTTGATCCATCTGCCGTGGAAATAGTTCTTCCGCACGAAGCTGTAGGCGGCGGTTTCCGGTTCCGGGTTTCTCATGATGCCCGTGATGACGCTTGCGGTTTCCTGCGGCACCCTTTCATCCGCATCCAGAACCAGCACCCAATCGTGGCTACAGGAATCCACTGCGAACTGCTTCTGTTCCGAGAACCCGCGCCACGCTTCGATCAGGACCCTGGCACCGTAAGACCCGGCCACCTGCACGGTCCTGTCGGTGCTGCCCGAATCCACCACGAGGATTTCGTCGGCGAACCCCAGACTCTGCAGGCACGCGGGCAACCTGTCCTCCTCGTCCCGGGTGATGATCGCTACTGAGAGAGGCTTGGGGGTGTCCATTCCTCGCTCCATCGTGTATAATTTTTTGTGGCATGGATCCGGCCGGCCGCACACCTTTGCGGGTTCGAACCGCTATATTATGGAGGCGGCTCATGTTTTGTAAAGGAAATCCTCGAAGATCCGGTTTTCTGCAAAGAGAAATCCATGACCGGAGACTCCAGAAAGGGGGAGGAATGAGAAAGAAGATCGTGCTTGTTTCCATCGCAATGCTGCTCTTGATCGCATCACCGCTCCAGGCACAACCGAAGGTCTCGTGCGATGTGAAGGTGATTTCAAAGCTCGAAAGGCTGGTCACCCTGGTCTGGGAGGCAACCGTTCAATCCGAGCGGGCGTGGGATGCATGCGACCTGATCATCTCTTTTCAGGATGAAAGGGGCCGCGAGATCCATGTCCTGAAGGAGACGCTCCAGCTCAGGGTCGGACGTTCCTCCTTTTCCGGCCACGAAATTTGTGACGCCTCGCTCTGGAAGCGCGTCAAGAAATACGCGGTGACGCTTGACTGCGTGTTCTGAGCCTCATTGCGAGCTCTGGAGCCCGTATTTCGACACGAGCCTCGAGAGGTATGTCCGCTGGATTCCCATGATCTTGGCGGCCTTGCTCTTGTTTCCCTTGGTCTGCCTGAGGGTCATGACGACAAACTCCCTTTTGAAACGCTCTTCGGCCTCTTTCAGGGTGATACCCGCCTCCAGTCCTGCATAGCCCTTCCGAAAGGGTTGAATGGGAAGGTCCTCGGGCAAAATCTCCACACCGTCTCCCATCACCACGGCGCGCTCTATGGCATTTCTCAATTCCCTCACGTTTCCGGGCCAATCATACTCCCGCATCCTTTCCATCGCCGATCGAGAAATCTTGAGAGCCGGAGACCCTCTCTCCTGCTTGAAGAGATTCAAAAAATGCTCGGCAAGAAGAGGGATGTCGGACTTCCGCTCCCGGAGAGGCGCCATGTGGATTTGGACCACATTCAACCGGTAGAAAAGATCCTCCCTGAACTTGCCCTCCTCCACCTCCCTGGCGATGTCCCGGTTGGTTGCGGAGATGACCCGTACGTCCACCGATATCGAACCGGTGCCGCCTACCCTGTAAAACACCCCCTCCTGCAGCACCCCGAGCAGCTTTGCCTGCATACCCGGAGTCATTTCCCCGATCTCATCCAGGAAAAGGGTGCCCCCGTCGGCCAGTTCGAACTTTCCGATTTTGCGGGTGAGAGCCCCGGTGAAGGCGCCCTTCTCGTAACCGAAGAGCTCCGCTTCCAACAGGGTTTCAGGGAGTGCGGCGCAATTCAGGACGATCAGGGGTTTGTCTTTTCTGGGTCCGGCCTGATGAATCAGGCGCGCAAGCAGTTCCTTGCCGGTGCCGCTTTCCCCCAGGATCAGCGTGCTTGTCTTGGAATTGGCGACCTTGAGCGCATCCGATATCACTTTGTTCAGCGGGTCGCTCTCGCCGATGATCCGATACTTCCTGCTTAACTCCTCTTTCAGATCCCTGTTCTCCCTGCGCACCTGACTTATTTTTCGCGCGTTGTGGATCGCCATCGAAGCCAGTTCCGCAAATACGGTCAGGATCTTCATATCTTCCTGCCGTATGGGGCTGCCGTCCTCCTTGTCGATGATTTCCACAACGCCTATGGTATCCCCGTCGATCTTCATCGGAACACAGGCGATGGAGCGGGTCTGAAAACCGATCGTCTCGCTGATCTCCTTGTCCCACCGGGGATCCCTGGTGACATCGGGGATCAACAGGGGTTCGCCTGTTTCGGCTACAATCCCGGCTATGCCCTGCCCCAGATTGATCTCGAATTTTCTGACTTCCTCCCGCCTGTCACCGATGGCGACTTTGAAATAAAGCTTCCTGCTCTTCTGGTCCACGAGCAGCAGTGAACTGGCCTTAGCGTGCATGAGCCGGGTGGCGGTATCGATAATCAGTTCAAGCAGTTGATCCAGATTCAGCACGGATGACACCCAGAGGGATATCTCCTTCAGTCGGTCCACCATGAGATCATTGGGATAGGTATCAGCCTTCATGGGTTTACCTCTCAGGATTGGATTGTTTCGTATACATCTTCATGCCTTGCTGTATATCATATCATACTTTTTAGACACAATCTCAAGAAAGTGCACTTGTGAATACCATTCTATTTTATCAAATAATTCAGAATGTTAAACTTATTCATTTCTGAGCTTAGCAATCGGCACAAGGCTTGCTTGATCAGAAGGCATGGATCATTCCAAATCAAAAAACAACACAGCAACCTGGAGGGACAAATGTCTAATCAAACATACATAAAAACGGTGCTTCGAGGTGCTGAGCTCTATCGTGAACAGGGTTTGTATGCAGAGGCAAAGGAGAAGTATCTTGAGGTGCTTTCCTTCCTGGAGAGGGACCGCGAAAACCCAAACGCGCCGGCTTGGAGGAAAACGCTAGAGGCAAGACTGCAGGAAATGGAGAATACCATGGACTTTCTGGAAAAAGACCATGGGGGTTGTGAGCTCGAGGAAACGAAACAAAATCTCATCAAGAACCTCTTTTCCTTCTCCGCCAGCCGGGAAATGGCAGATCTGGAGGGCGCGGTGGCACTCTGGAAATTCGGCCAGCACAGACGTGCCCTCTCTGAGTTCGAAAAACTGCTCGAAGAGGGGATCCAACCCCTGGCCGCGGCGAAATATATCATCCTTTGTTTGTTGACGCTCTCTTCGCCGGAGTCTGCGATTGCGCGATTCAAAAAGTGGAGCGCGAGAGGAGTATTCTCGGAACCGGAAGTCCAGCATCTGAAGGATTTCCTGTCTTCGGAGTTCAGGATGAGGGGTCTTGAAGTGGATCTTCCCCCCGTGGACGTATCTTCAAACGCAACCGGCGGAAAGGAAGATCTGGAGCCTCAGATCTCCACCATCACCATTGATTTCGAGTCCGGCCGGTTGAAGGGTCAAAGCGCTGAAATGAGCGTAACCTTTCAGTTCGGCAATGTGTTGAGTGTGCTCGTATCCGCGCTGAAAAAAGATCTCGTGGAAGCATTGAGGCCGGGCGCGAAGTTTCCCCGAGTAGGTCTCTTTTCCCCCATGGCTTTTTTCAGAGGCGCCGGGGTCGTGGTGGGCAGGACCATGGTAAAGCACGGCCCTACGAGGGGGGATTACCTGATCGACATCACCATCGAGGAAGGCTAGCCAAGCCTGTAGACGGGAGTCTGAATATGGGACTCTCTACAGCGGGGGCAACGACCGGGGCGCGTGAACCTCGCCCTTTCCCGGAAAACGTACCCGCAACTGAGGCATGCAAAAGGCGGCACCTGCAGCCTTTTTCCCCTGGCGGCAGCAGACTTGGCAATATGGGCGAGATGCTCATAGATCTCTCTTTCACGCATGCCGAGCCTCTGGGAGAGTTCCTTGGCACTCATTTCCTGTTCAGCGAGAAGCGCGATGATCCGCTGTCTTACGGTGCGATGCGGTTCAGGGATTCCGCCATCGCCCGCTTTTGGGCCTGGAGGAATGGTGGTGGGGTCGGAGTCTTTCACTTCCTTCCTTCCGGGATCCATGCCGAAGTCAACCAGGAAGCTTTTTCTCTCGTATCCAAAAGCAGAGAATCACCGCAGTCAGACCGCAGCACGCCATAGAGAACCAGGCATGGAAATAGCCATAGGCATCCAAAAGGGCACCGAAGCCAAGGGGACCGAAAAATAGTCCGGACCAGCCGATGGTGGATGCCAGTCCCACGGCAGCGCCGGTTCGATGGCCGGGGCACAGTTCAGTAACGAGGACCAGTCCAATGGCGTTCCAACTCACCCCCGATAGCCCAAGCAACACGGCAATAACAGGTAGCAAGCCTGTGGACCCCTTGACGGGCCAGACTGCCAGCAACCCATCACAAACTGTCGTCAGAAGACAAATGATCATGAGCACAGGGGTGCGCCTTGCGTTGAAGAAGCAATCGCTGATCACCCCCCAGGCGATCCGCCCAAGTGTTCCGCTAAGCATCAGCAAGGTATAGAGAGAGCCTGCAATGAATACGGGAATGTTTTGTTTCTCAACAAGATAGAGAATAAAGAAGGTGACAATAGCCCCTTGCGTCAGTCCCAACAAGGCCATTACGAATGATACGATAAGGAGATGACGATTTCTCAAGAGGGATAGAAAGCCTCCTTCCCTGCTGCTCCGGGTGACTGGTTTTATCGCTGCCTCAGGATTCCTGTATAAGAAGAAGGCCAGTCCAGTCATCGCTGCGATCATTAGTCCGGTGGTTCGAATCGCCACAGAGGATCCTCCGACGCGTGAAATGGCCACCAGCAATACACCG
>JAFGPH010000255.1 GCA_016926135.1 Deltaproteobacteria bacterium | reverse complement strand
GACCGGAGATCTTTCTCGCAGGGGCCACGTCTTTCGGGAGAGAGTTCTTTCCGAGGCTGGCCAAGCGTCTGCGGACGGGCCTCAGCGCAGACTGTGTCGCCCTGGAAATTGATCCGGAAACTGGCCTCATGGTTCAGACTACGCCTTCCTTTGGTGGGGAGTTGCTGGCAGAGGTGGTCACCCCTGATCACAGGCCTCAGATGGCCACCGTTCATCCCGGGATTTTTGAGGAGCGACCCCACAACGCAGCAGCCGTGGGACGCGTCGTTTATCCGGAGATGGATATTGAACCGGACGATAGGGTGCAGATTGTCCGGAGCAAGGCGGAGCAAAAGGGAAAGGTGCGGCTTGAAGATGCGGAGGTCGTGGTGGTGGGCGGAAGGGGCCTTGGCTCAAGAGAGCAGTTTCAAAGGCTTTTTGACCTGGCGGAACTGCTGGGGGGCGAAGTGGGCGCCACAAGGCCCGTCATCCGCGCCGGCTGGACGGAAGAAGAGCGGCTTCTGGGCCAGACGGGAAAGAGCGTCAAGCCAAAGCTTCTGATTACGGTCGGGACCTCGGGCGCCCTGCAGTACACCACGGGCATTCAAGGTTCTGAAACGATCATCGCCATCAACCGTGATCCGAACGCGCCTGTGTTCAGGATGGCGGACCTCGGTCTCGTGGGGGATGCCCGGACGATCCTGGGGCAATGGGTGGAAAAGCTCCGGAAGCGATTATGACCTTCTTCTGCCGCACTAACATGCTGGCTTCCTGGAAAGCCCCGTTCGCCCTTCGATGCCTCAGGACGAACGCAGATGGTGCGACCTGACCCTTTGATCTTACGCTCACGGTGAGGTATCGAACCATGAGCGGAATTTTGGTGTCGGACTTCTCACGAGTCCGTCAAACGTGGGACACTGATATGGCGGGACACAGAGAAAGCCTGCTCAGCGCTCACCATAACTACCTGGTGAACGACATGCTCTCCCCCGGGTTTGTGCTGGGATCTCCGGGGTCTAAAGAGGACTTCTGGTTCCTGGCGGATGTGGTCCCACCCGGAGAGGTCGTGCCCCGCATATCCGGGAGGCTCTTCAGCTCTGAGGGTGAATTCCTCGTATCCCTCCGCTCCTCCAAGGTGCTCGACAATCCCGGCGGGTGTGTCTTTCAGGGCGTGGCAGGGGGCTTCCGTCTGCTTCATCCCTCCGGGGAGGTTTTTCTCTCCGTTCACACCCAGGTCTTCACCAATGGGTATCTCACCCGTATCCAGGGAAAACTCTACGACCGGGACGGGACCCTGCGGATGGAATCCTCCTTTGAGGGCGTCAAGGTTTACGGAGAAGCAAGGTTGGCACTGGAAAGAATGGAGTGCTGGAGTGATGGGTAAGAAAAGAGAGGAACTGTCTTCACACCCAATACTCCAACACCCCAATACTCCAGTACTCCAATCTTTCTACTGCAACACCGCATTCTTCGTTGGGGGTTTGCCATGGATGAGAAAATCCTCTATGTCCGGGGAAAGCTTGAGTCCTTTCCTAAGGTGTCCCTGTCCATCGTTCCCACACCCTGCCATCGCCTGCGCTTTCTTTCAGGGCGTTACGGGGTGGAGGTATACTGCAAAAGGGATGACATGAGCGGGTTCGGCTTTGGTGGGAACAAGAGCCGGAAGCTGGAGTTCCTCGTGGGGGAGGCCTTGCATCACCGATGTGACACCCTGGTCACCTGCGGCGGCATCCAGTCCAATTTCTGCCGTCTCACGGCCGCCGTAGGTGCGGCATGTGACCTGTCCGTGCATCTCGTTCTGGGGGGCGACAGGCCGCAGAAATCGACGGGGAACGTGCTCCTGGACGAGATGCTGGGCGCAGAGATGCACCATGTGGATTCCCCTGACTGGAACGAGTGGGAAAGACAGGCGGACAGAATCACCGAAGAATTGGAAGCCCGGGGGAGAAAGGTCTTCAGGATGCCGGTAGGGGGGTCCGTGCCTGTGGGGGTAGCAGGCTATACTGCCGCATTCCTGGAAATCCTGATGGACCAAGCGCGGCTGGGAATCGAGTTCGATCTGATCGTTCACGCCACGGGTTCCGGGGGCACCCAGGCGGGCCTGGTGGTGGGAAAGGAGCTTACCGCATGGCCCGGGAGGATCATGGGCGTTTCCGTGGCCATGGAGCGGCACGCGATGGAGGAAAAAATCGCGGATCTGGCCGTTGAGACGGCGAGTCTTTTCGGGGGGCGCGTGCGAAGAGACTCCATTGAGGTGGACGATCGCCACATTGGGCCGGGCTACGCCGTGAAAACGGCTCAAGGGGAAAAAGCGGTCACCCTCTTTGCCAGGCGCGAAGGCGTTTTCCTGGATTATGTGTACACGGGCAAGGCGGCAGGCGCCCTTCTCGACTGGCTTGAGAGGGGCCTTCTGGGTCGACAGAAGGTTCTGTTTCTGCATACGGGGGGGGCGCCGGAGCTTTTTGCCTAGCAGTATGGTGTTTCTTTGGCCCTTGATCCATCCGGGATCTCCACCTCCATCCCTCCCGAATGTTCGTATCCCGGAAAATGTTCCCTCAGGGTTCCGTACAATTCGACCTTCAACTTCATGCCCGTTCCCGTTCAGAAATCAAAAACGCGGTCCATGCCTTCGTCGGGAATGCTAAAGCCCCAAATAGGCCTTTCTGATGAGTTCCTCCCGAAGAAGCTCTTCACTCTCTCTCGCCAATACAATACGTCCATTTTCCATCACGTATCCGCGATCCGCTGTCTCCAGGGCCTGCTGGACATTCTGCTCGATGAGGAAGATGGCGATCCCCTGGAGGCGGAGCCCCTCCACGATATGGAATATTTCGTCAACCACGATCGGCGCCAGACCGGATGAGGGCTCGTCAATGATGCAGAGTCTGGGCTTTGACATCAAACCCCGGGCGATGGCGACCATTTGCCGCTCACCTCCGCTCAGTGTTCGGGCCAACTGCCCTTCTCTTGCTCTCAACTTGGGGAAGAGTTGATAGACCTGCTCAAGGGTGTCTTTCTTCTGCTTCCATGCCCGCCGGAGATAGGCGCCCATTTCCAGGTTCTCACGCACCGACATATCGGGAAACAGCCTGTTTCCTTCAGGGATATGGGAAACACCCAACTCTACGATGAGATGAGAGTGTAACCCGTCTATCCTCTTGCCGCAGAACTCAATGCTTCCCGAGGTTGGACGGAGCAAACCGGAAATGGTATTCAGAAGTGTGGTCTTGCCAGCGCCATTGGCGCCCACCAAGGCGACTATCTCCGCCTCATGGATTGCCAAAGAAACGCCCCACAATGCCTGAATCCTGCCATAGAAAGTGTCTACGTTGCTGACTTCAAGCACAGGCCTTTTCTCCCAGATAAAGCTTGATGACCTTTTCGCTTGTGGCAATCCCTTGCGGCGTTCCTTCGGCAATCTTCTGACCATGATGGAGAACGATGATGCGTTCACAAAGGGCCATGATGGCTTTCATGACATGTTCGATCATAATAATGGTTATACCCTTATCACGAATCCTGATGATCAACTCCATGGCCTGGGCAACCTCGGTGGGGTTCAACCCCGCCATGGTTTCATCAAGCAGCAGGACTTCGGGATCGGTCGCCAATGCCCTGGCCACCTCAAGCCGCTTCTGGTTCGCGAGGGTCAGGTCTTTGGCCTGCGTTGCCATCACTGTGGACAACCCCACGAAATCCAATATTTCCGAAGCCTTCCTCACGGCATCCAAGGATGTCATCCCGGGTGAACTCCCAAAATAGGAGCCGAGTACGACATTGTTAAGTGCAGGCATATTGGGGAAGATTTTAACTGTTTGAAAGGTCCTTGCCACCCCCATCCTGCAGATCTTGTAAGGCTTCAGGCCGGTGATGTCTGTGCCCTTGAACTTTATGGACCCCGATTTCGGCGTGAGAGCGGCGGATATCAAATTGAACAGCGTTGTCTTTCCCGCACCGTTGGGACCAATCAGACCGACCGCTTCCCCTTGCTCCACATGAAAGTCCACGTTGGAAACGGCCGCAAGCCCTCCAAAATACTTAGTGACTCCCTTGCCTTCAAGTATCGGCATGTTTTGCCCTTGAAACTCCTTTCCATAACTTCTGTGCCAATCCTACAAGTCCCTCAGGCATGTATGAGATAGCCACTACCATGATGATGCCGAAAATGAGCATATAGTGGTAGGGGAACTTGGTGATCAGGAATTCTTCGAGGTAGGTGAAGATGGCGGCACCTATGATTGGGCCATAAAGCTGTCCCATGCCGCCAAAGATGGCCATCAAGACCGGCAGAAAAGAAAGGATAGGATTAAAGGCGATCCTTGGGTCGATATAGGTCCACCTGGTCGCCATGATCGCCCCGGCCGCACCCATGAAAAATGCGCTGACGGCAAACGTGGCGATTTTCAAGACAGTTACATTGACACCCGTATGGGCTGCTGCTTCCTCACACTCACCGATGCTCTGCAAGGCCAACCCGAATCTGGAATGTCTCATAGGGTAGGCCGTAAGGATGACGAGCACAAGAATGGTCAGCATGAGGTAGTAAACGGTCGTGTTATCCACCGTGGGAACCACGCGGCCGGTCGTGCCCGTGACGTTCACTTCCCACCACAGGACGAAATGCAAGAGAAGTTCAACGAGACCGAAGGTGAACATGACGAAATAGATGCCCCTTAGCCGCAGGGTCAGGGCGCCTACGACAAGGGCAAGACACGAGCTGGCCAGGCCACCCGTACCGATAACAACGGCCAGTGGCAAGACAAACCCGAGAAGGGCCGAGGTATACACGCCGACCCCGAAGAATGCCGCCGGCGCCAGCGAGACGTAGCCGGTTGGACCGGAGAACAGAGTCCAGCTGAGCGTAATGACCATATACATGAAGATGCTGGTCATCAGTACGACCGTGTACCTCGTGGCATATTGAGGCAAGATGGCCGTCAAAATCAAAATCAAAAAAGGCAGGCCAAATGTGAATGATTTCTTAGACATGAGCCTTGGAAGTTCCATTTCTCTACTTTCCCAGAATACCTGTTGGCTTCGCCAGGAGAAGAAGCATAAAGATCACGTAATAGGCGACAAGGGATAGACCCGGCTGCAAATAGGTTACGACGCTGCCGACCAGTCCCAGTAAGAACCCCCCGATAAAACTGCCGGGGATGCTGCCCAACCCACCCAGAACGATCACAATAAGGGCGATCATCGTGTATTCGAGCCCCATGGTCGGTTGAATCTTGTAGGACATGCTTAAGAGGGTACCGCTGATGCCGGCCATCAGGGCGCCAAACCCGAAGCATAAAGCCAGCACCCGGCTGATATTCACCCCCATGAGTCCCGCGGCCGCAGGGTCCTGGGCTGCCGCCCTGATCGCCTTTCCCAGGCGGGTGCGGGCCAGGAAGAGATAAAAGACCAAACCGATGACTACTGCAAATGCGAGGGTCACCAATCGATTGGCTGCGAATTTTGCACCTCCGAAACTGACGGGGAAGGCCAGATAGGAGTATCCTTTTATGTCCGCCCCCCATATGAGTATCGCCACATTCTGAATGATGAAGAGGAGACCGAAGCAGGCCAACATGGAGTTTCCCTCAAAGGCAGCGGGCGTCGCTGAGGAGGTTCTGATGCGTGTGAACAGGGTCTTATAGAGTATGTAACCGATGATGAACACGATAGGGCCACAAAACGCCAGAGAAAGCAAAGGGCTAAAGCCCAAGAGGGTGTAGAGTGACCAGGTGATGAAAGCCCCAAGCATGATAAACTCGCCGTGAGCTATGTTCAGCACCCGGGCAACTCCATACTGCAGGCTGAGCCCTACGGCAATCAGGGCATAGATGCCGCCCATCAGTAGGCCGGCTATCACTACATCCAGGATCGTTGCAACCATCAATAATGACTTCCCGGCTTATTCGATCAAACCTGCAGGCTGTTCAACAGGCACGGAACACGCTCCCGGATCGTGATAGCCTCCCCACGAACCGTGATGTGCCCTTTGAGACAGCCTGTTTGAAATAACGCACGCTTTTCTACTTCTTTGGCTTTGGTTTGGGCCAAGCCGGCTTGGGATAGAGAGGCGGCGCGGTACGTCTTTTCCCGGGGTCTATGACCTCAAAGACACCTTTCTGCCACTGTCCTATCTCACCCGGGTGATTTACAAAGTATCGATTCTTGTCATACCAGAAAGATCCCAGCGCGGTCTCGAACTTCTCCTTGGCCATGATATCCCTTATCTTTTTCTGATCCAGGGTCCCTGCCTTCTCGATAGCCTGCTGGAAATGCTGGAGCGAGGACCAGTAGAACAGGCCTCCCCAGTAGTCGGGTTCCACCTTGAAGCGAGCCTTGAATTTGTCAACGAGTTCCTTTGCCCCGGGAGAGGTTTTCGCGTTCCAGGCACCGCCCCCCATGACCCCTTCCACCGCATTCACGCCGAAATTGTCCCTGTAGAGGTTGGGGGAAAAGGGTAAGACGGTGAGGAAGAAGGCATTGAAGTTGATGCCAAGCTCCATGGCCTGGCTGGTAAACAGCATGCCGCCATCAGGGTAACAGGCAGCGACAAAGGCATCGACCCCAAGGGACTTGGCTTCCTTCAGCACGGGCGACAGATCCTTGATCCCCGGGGGATAGCTCTTGTTCATCTTGACTTCGATTTTCTCCTTTTTGATCAGCGGCACCATGGCATTGCCATATTCGATGCCGTGAAGATCTCCTCGGTAGGCAACGGCCACGGACTTCACTCCGGCTTCCTTGAAAATGGCGGCAAGGGCCGGCGCCTGGGTGTCGGAGAAATTCAGGACCTGGAAGAAGTAGGGCAGGTTGATCTCCTTGAGTTTCAAGGCGCCGCCAGGGCCGCCGATCATAATGTAGCCGTATTTGTTGGCGATAGGGGCGGCGGCAAAGAGCCAGGCAGTGCCCCAGGGTGGAAAGACAAAATCAACCTTGTCCTCCAGAATCAGCTTTTCCAGCAGGTTCGTCATGGTTCCTATATCGCTTTTGTCGTCGTATCTTTTCAGTTCAACAGGCAGTTTCTTGCCATACTCCTTCACATATATGCCGCCTTTCTTATTCACCTCCTCAACCCATAGCTCGTAGATCGGGCCTCCTGCTATGGCAACGCCGCCCGCAAGCGGACCTGAGAGCGCGATGGCCTGGCCGATGACGATCTTGTCCTTCGGCGCCTGACTCTTGGCGAGTGCAGCACTGACAGAGAACACCGCAAGTGCCGTAAACACGATCAAACCGACAAGGACTCTATTTTTCATTTTTGACCCTCCTCTCCAGAATAGTCCTGAGCCTGGTTCCAAACAATCCCTTCTCACCTGTAATCTGTGCAGTTTTGTTATAGGCGCAGAACGGGTTTGATCACCCGTCCCCTTTCCATATCCTCCACGGCCTTGTTGATTTCGTCAAAGGGATAGAAGGTGATCATCCGGTCAAAGGGTAACCGGCCCTGTTTGTATAATTCGATCAGCCTGGGAATAAAAAGGTCCGGTATGGAGTCCCCCTCGATGATTCCCCGGATCGTTCTCCCGTTCATGATCAAGTCCATGTCCAGTTCAACCGGGGTGCCGGGCGGCACCACCCCCAGGAGTCCGCATACCCCGCAGAGGGGCAGGGAATCTACCGCCTGCCGAAACACATTGGGGCTGCCCACGCACTCCAGGGTGAACTCCGCGCCCCCGCCGGTGATATCCCGGATGGCCTTGACCGGATCCTCCTTGCTGGCGTCGATGGCATGGGTTGCGCCAAACTCCTTGGCCGCCTTGAGGCGTTCGGGGATGATATCCACCGCGATAATGGTGGTACAGCCCACGACAACCGCCGCAAGAACAGCGCTCATCCCGACCGTGCCCACACCAAAGATCGCGATGGTCGCCCCTGCCCTCGGTTGAAGGTTGTTGATGACGGCGCCGGCCCCGGTCTGGACACCGCAAGCCAGGGGGCCAAGGATTTCGATCGGCACGTCCGTCCGCACCTTCACGACATTCCTTTCATTGGCCAGCGCATGGGTTGCAAAAGAAGACTGGCTGAAAAAGGATCCATGGATGACTTGATCGCCCTTTCGCAGGGTGGGCGTGCCATCCGTGCGTGCCCCGTTGAAATTGTGGAGGAAAAAATTCAGGCAGTAGGGGTCCTTGCCCGCTTTGCATGAGGAGCATGCGCCGCAGGAGTCCCAGGTCAACACTACGTGGTCCCCCGGTTTTACCTTCGTGACCCGCGACCCCGCCTTTTCAACCACGCCGGCCCCTTCGTGTCCAAGCACAATCGGCATGGAGCGCTCGGGTGGAATCGGCAAATGCTGATCGCGGCCGGCAAAATCCGTGTGACAGATGCCGGCACCGACGATCTTGACCTGCACCTCATGGTCGCCAGGCTCGCTGAGTTCCAGTTGTTCCATATGGAACTTCCCTCCCGCTTCAGAAACAACTGCGGCCTTGATCTTCATATGCACCCTCCTTTCATAGGGTCCAGATGATTTGGGTGAAGGCTATCGATACACACCATATTCTCTTGTGAAATCGATCATGGCGTGTATGGTCTCAGACTTCCCCTCATCCATGGCCGTTCCAAAGGCCATAATAAAACCCCCGCCCTTGCCTGCCACATCGATCAGGTTCTTGCAGTAGGCCTTTACCTCCTCTGCCGTTCCCGTGAGAATCAGGCTGGCCGGAACGTTTCCCCCGATGCACAGAGTGGCGCCCAGCATCTCCTTGGCTTTGGCCATGTCCGTGCGATCGAATATCCAGAAGCAGGAGCCTTTGGGGAGTTCGGTCAGGTACTGGAGACGCGTGTTGTAGCCGCCTTCACAGAACAGGAAGGGCACGCATCCCTCGTCGGCCAGCGCCAGAATGACCGCCTTCAGGGTCGGCCAGTAGAAGGTTTTGAACTGCTCATCGGACATGAACCCGTCGGCCCCTTTGTGCAGGGGCATGAACACCACCGGGTTCCCGGCGAAGCTGGCCATGCCCAGGCCCTGCTTGATGTAGAGGGGGGTGATCCTTTCCAGGGCTTTCAATACCATGTCCGGTCGCCTGAACATGTCGAGCATCATGCCCCGGGTGCCTCTCAGGGTGTCTGCGAGAATGTCAAAGGGCGCTTTTGCCGCACCGCCGATAGCAGTGGGAAAACCCATGGCCCTGGCGCCCATCTCAAAGCCCATGACCTGCTGGATCCAGTTCATGGCCTCGGTTCCGGCCTCAATAAGTGCCTTGAGTGCCTCCTGCACCGGCGGGATTCCAAAGGGAATCATCTGTCCGGAGACCCCCACGATTTCCCACAGGTTGGGAAAGGGG
>JAFGPH010000254.1 GCA_016926135.1 Deltaproteobacteria bacterium | reverse complement strand
GACTGCCATTACCTGGAGGGTAATTACTACGCGAGACGGAAGTTCGCCCTTTTGAAGGGCTTCCTGGAACATGTGGGGATCGAGCCGGGGAGGCTGCATTTCTCCTGGATCTCGTCGGCCGAGGCGACCAAATTCGTGGAGGTGGCGCAGGCGGTGGCCGAGGAGGTGAAGGCCCTGGGACCTGCCCGGCGCATGGTGAAAAAGCGGGCTGAGGTGGCATGATGCAGGCGTATACGGAGAAAATCCGGGAGAGGGCGCAAAAACTCATGGAGGAAGGGAAGGTGGATGTGTTCATCGGGTACAGAAAGGGGTCTGTGCCCATGATGAATCGACCCGTTTTGATTCGGCGTCCCGAGGAGGCCGAGGTGCTGTGGTGGGACAGCCACTGCGCCCTGAACCTCGCTAACTACGTGACGAAACGTGCTGAGCGGATTGGCCTGGTGGCCACGGGGTGTAACTCCCGGAGCCTGGTGACCCACATCGTGGAAAACCAGGTCAAGAGGGAGCAGATCTATGTCCTGGGCATTCCGTGTACCGGTATGGTGGATCACCGCTCCGTGCTGAAGGCTGTGGACGGGAAGGAGATCCTGGAGGTGAAGGAAGGAGGGGGGTCTTTCACCGTGACGGGAAGGGATTTTGAGAAGACCTTCCCCATGAGGGACTTCCTGCAGGAGAACTGCAGGGTCTGCACTCATCGCAATCCTGTCCTCTTTGACGAGATGGTGGCTGATCCCGTGGAGGAACAGGATGGCCTGTCTCCCTACCGGGATGTGGCGGATGTGGAGGGGATGAGTGCGGATGAGAAGTGGGCACGTTTCAGTGGGATGATTTCTTCCTGCATCCGCTGCTACGCTTGCAGAAATGCCTGTCCTCTCTGCTACTGCCCCACCTGTTTCGTGGACGAATCGCGTCCCCAGTGGGTGGGAAAGAGCCTGGATCCCACGGACACCATGACCTTTCATCTCCTGAGGGCTTACCACTGTGCGGGACGCTGCACGGATTGCGGAGCCTGCGAGAGGGTCTGTCCGGTGGGGATACCCGTGCGGCAATTCACCAAGAAGCTGAACAAGGACGCATTCGATCTCTTTTCCTGGGAGGCCGGGCTGAGCCTGACGGAAAGGCCCCCTCTGGATGCCTATCGACCTGACGATTACAACGATTTCATCCGGTAGAGACAAGGCGGCAGTTATGCGGGAGAGCGTGTATTCCAAAGAAGAGTGGACTGAGGCCGTGGGGGGTCTCGCAAAGACGACCAGGGTCTTCGTGCCTGTGAAGGAGGGAGACATCCATGCCTTCCGGGAGCTGAAGGAGGGAAGGGAGCCCGATTTCGCATATCAGAATACCCGCCTCTCCCCCAAGGGAATCGTCTATCCTCCTTCGGAGCGGATGTTCGATGTGAGTCTGGACGAAACGGCCCCGGATGTCAACATCTACAGGGAGGCGGTGAAGGATTTTCCTCCCCAGATCCTTTTGGGGATCAGGCCCTGTGATGCCCATGGCTTTCAAATCGTGAAGCGAAATTTCGACAATCCTGAGTACAGGGACCCCTGGTGGGTGAGACGTTTTGAGTCCACAACCCTGGTGGGTCTGGGGTGTAACGAGCCGCGCTCCACATGTTTCTGCCATTCCGTGGGCGGAGGCCCTTTCCATACGAGCGGCTTGGATGCGATTGTCTGGGACCTGGGGGATCGATTCCTCGTCAAGGCGATGACCCGGAAGGGGGAGTCGTTTCTGAAAGAGGCCGGGGGCGGGGCTGGTGCAGGAGACAGGGACCTGGAAGAGGCCAAGGCCCTTGAGCAGTCGGTCCTCAGCAGAATGGGTCCAGGGATCTCCACGGAACGTCTGGCTGAGAAGAGCACCAACGATTTCTTTGAAGCACCCTTCTGGGAAGAGGTGGCCTTTGGGTGCATCCATTGCGGGACCTGTACCTATCTCTGCCCCACATGCTGGTGCTTCGACATCCAGGACGAAGTGCAGGGAAAGCGGGGAGACCGGATCCGAAACTGGGACTCGTGCATGTTTCCCCTCTTCACCCTTCATGGCTCCGGCCACAACCCCCGGGACAAGAAGTCCCAGCGGGTGCGGCAACGCTTCATGCACAAGCTGAAGTACTATGTGGACAAATACCGGCAGGGGGTTCAGTGTTCCGGGTGCGGCCGCTGCGTGCGACACTGCCCTGTCAACATCGACATCCGGGAGGTGGCTGCCAGGATGAACGGGGACAGAACCGTAGAATGCAGAATGTAGAACCGCAGAATGTCCAAGGAAGAAGCAAACTGCCGAGCATATGATATATAGATGAGAACGAGTACGGAGGCGGGCTGTTGCTCAGGAATCGTGGAGGTTCCGTTCTGCCCACTGCATAGTGCTTACTGCCTTCTGTATTCTGACTTTTTGAACGGGGGTGCTGCGTTGGACAATCCTTACTGGCCCTATCCGGTGCGGATCGATCAGGTTGTGACAGAGACAGAGGATGAGAAGCTGAAGACCTTTAAGCTGGTGTTCCTCAATCCGGAGGATGAAAACAAGTTCAGGTACCGGCCCGGCCAGTTTGCCGAGCTTTCCGTGCCGGGAAAGGGTGAGGTGCCCATCGGCATTGCCTCTTCCCCGACGGAGAAGGGCTACCTCACCTTCACGGTCAATGAGGTGGGGTTGGTCACCACCCATCTCCACATGATGAAAGAGGGCTACGTGATGGGTGTTCGGGGGCCCATGGGAAACTGGTACCCCTGGGAGGGGATGGTGGGAAAGAATGTGATCATTGTGGGGGGCGGATTCGCATTCACCACCCTGCGATCGAGTATCGTCTACATGCTTCACCCCGACAACAGGGCCAGGTTCAAGGAGATCACCGTGGTCTACGGGGCCAGGAGCCCGGGGATGCTTCTCTACAAGGACGAACTGGCTGCGTGGGAGAAGAGGGACGATATTCACATGCACATCACGGTGGATGGCACCCAGGATCCAAACTGGAAGTACAACGTGGGATTTGTGCCGGCCATCGTGAAACAGAAGATCACCAGCGCGGAAGATGCTTATGCCCTGGTATGCGGACCCCCCATCATGATCAAGTTCACCCAGCCGGTGCTTCAGGAACTGGGCTTCCCTCCGGAGAGGATCATCCTCTCCCTGGAGATGCGCATGAAATGCGGCATCGGCATGTGCGGCCGGTGTAATATCGGGGACCAGTACGTGTGCAAGGACGGGCCGGTTTTCTCCCTGGCCCAGCTGAGTCAACTCCCTCCGGAGTACTGACGGGGAGTGCTTTTTTGCTTGCAGGATGGCTACAATGTAGTTATAATGTATCTTCTGCAACAGGGACCTGAAAGGCGGCGTAAGAGGATTTTCATGGCGGACATCAACCTGGATCAGGCGGACCCGGCATTCAAAAAGGCCTTGGCGGCGGAGCCCGGGGGTGAAAAGATCGCGGCCTGTTTCACGTGCCGGACCTGTGTGGCGAGTTGCCCGATCACGGCAGTGAACGATCGGTTCAATCCCCTCCGGATCATCCGGATGACCCTCTACGGTCTACGGCAGGAGGTGCTGGGAAGCGACTTCATCTGGCTTTGCTCCAGTTGCTATTCCTGCCAGGAGCGCTGCCCCCAGGGGGTCTCCATTACGGATTTCATGACTCTTTTGAAAAATCTGGCCGTGAAGGAGGGCCATATGCCGTCCGGCGTGAAGGCCCAGAAGGAGATCATCACGGGCCAGGGGCGTATCTATGCGATCGACGAATTCGACAACAAGAAGAGAAACAAAATCAACCTTCCTTCCTTGCCCACGACCTGCGACGTGGTGAAGGAACTCCTGGCTGAATGATGAGCGCTCCCGTGCGATATGCCCTGTTTCTGGGATGTACGATCCCTGCGAGATCCAGGAACTACGAACTCTCGGCCAGAAAGGTGGCCGGCAGGCTGGGGATCGAACTGGTGGATGTGGAGAGTTTCGTTTGTTGCGGCTTTCCCGTGAAGAGCGCGGACAGGAGGACGGCCACGATCCTGGGCGCTTACAATCTTGCCGTGGCCCAGAGAGAGGGGCTGGACCTGTGCGCCCTCTGCAGTTCCTGTACGTCGGCGCTCACCGAGGTAGCCCACCACCTGACCCAGGAGGAAGAACTCAGAAGAGAGGTCAACGAGAGTCTCTCGAAGGTAGGCCTCAGCTATGAGGGTGGAGGCCGGGTGAGGCACTTCGCACGCGTTCTCTATGAGGAGATCGGGAAGGAAGAGATCCGGAAGAGTTTCACCAGAAACCTCCAGGGCCTTCGCGTTGCCAGCCATTACGGGTGTCACTACCTGAAGCCCTCGGAGATCTACGACGATTTCGACCAGGTCGAGGACCCGCACACCCTGGATGAACTGGTCGCCCTCACCGGTGCCGAGGTGGTGGAATACGCGAACAAGAAACGCTGTTGCGGCGGGCCGCTACTGGCCGTGGATGAAAAAACGGCCCTTTCGGTAGCCAAGGAGAAGCTCGATGATATCTCGGCGGCCGGGGCCAATGCCATAGGACTCGTCTGCCCTTTTTGTTCGGTCATGTATGACAGCAACCAGAAAGGCGTCGAGAGCGAATTCGGAAAGACCTACAACTTGCCCGTTCTTTACCTGACGCAGATCATGGGGCTTGCCATGGGCATGGACAAGAAGGAACTCGGCCTCAACATGAATGTAATCAAGACCGGTGACCTTCTGAAGTCCATGAACCTGGAGCCCTGAGAACCGGATGGGAAAAAGCCTTACCCACAAGATTCTGGAGGCCCATTTGGTGGAGGGGGTCCTCTCGGCAGGCGAGGAGATCGGCATACGCATCGACCACACCCTGCTTCAGGATGCCACGGGGACCATGGCCATGTTGGAATTCGAGGCCCTGGGAATCGATTCGGTCAAGGCGGAGCTCTGCGCTCAGTACGTGGATCACAACATCCTGCAGACCGACAGCAAGAACGCGGACGATCACCGGTAT
>JAFGPH010000253.1 GCA_016926135.1 Deltaproteobacteria bacterium | reverse complement strand
CGCCGGCACTGCCCCGTTGCACAGCAGGAAAAAGGGAAAAACGAGGCGCCCGTAAGCCCTGCTCAGGTCCATGCCCGAACCCCATTCCGTTGATTTGCCGTTATCATGGATCCCTTCCCCTGCCGGTTTCTCCTCCGAAACTCACCGCAAAAGGCACTCTTCATGACTGTTTCAGCCCCTGGGAATGGGGAGCAGCAAGGAGCGTGCCATTCTGGCACGAATAGGGCCAAAGGCTAATTAATCAAATGATAACGGATATTTGATTGAAACCCGAGAAAGGATCGAAAAATGGGTTGCGACCGGGCACTTGCAATTTTGCAACTCTCGCATCCTTGCGACGAAGATCTCCCGGAATCGCACTATCCGGGTGCCAGCGTTTTTGCAAGATCTCCCGTGAACCGCAGGCGCATGTGCCTGCAGTGATCGAGCTGGCCAAGGCAACTCCTGAACACGGCGGGCCCGGACGGATCGATGAATCCCAGACCGTTGGTGTGGATGAATACCTGCGAGGCATAGGAACACCGCTTTTGAATCGTATCCAGGAGCAAATGAGCTGCACTCTCGTCGAAATCCCCGCCCAGCGCGAGATGCAAGTTATCCGAGTTTTGATGGACAATGAGCCTGAAATTTGCCCCCACGACACACCCCCTTTCACCCCGCCGGCGAGGTTTAAGCGACCCCGCCCAGTCGTACGGCCTGCGCCGTCAGAAGGGATTTGAATCGATCCAGGGTCACGGGATATGCCTGGATGGGGATCCCCATCCAGTCGGAGTACTCCAGGAACGCCTCCGGTTTTTCCGCTATGTACTGGTCCACATATCCAACCGCGTCCAGCACGATGGCCCCGCCCGTATGCTTGGGGAAGTTCTCATTGGCCAGCCCCTGGTCCCATCCCTTGAACACCTGGTGACGAAACTCGATCCATCCCGGAGTCATCCACCATACCTTCTCCCCTCCGGCCACCTCCTGAGCGATCTTTTCGCGTTCCGCCTCGCTCGCCAGCATGTCCATGCAATGGGTGGCCTCGATCCTCGCCACGCGGGGGCCTTGCTCCTCAATGATCTTTCTCATCGTGCGCGTGGGTTCATGCGCATTCACATAGCAGAATTTGCCGCCATAGACCACGAGCACCTTGCCGGCCTTCTCCTTGGCCTGAACGATCCGTCGAAGAAGCTGCCGCTCCAGCTCACGGGGGTCCTCGTGAAGCCCGGGTGTGGTGAACATCAGGTGCTCCGTATCCAGGAAACCCTCCTCCCTTAAACGGTTCAGTTCCATGCTCAGGGTGCCGCAGGAAACCACCGCGATATCGGAAAAGGACACCGAACCCATGTCACGCCTCCTTGGAAAGCAGTCTTTTGCAGGCACAGGCAGCGCGCAAAGGCTGCTTTCTTTCAGTGGGCAAGAGCCAGCCGGTAGCCGGCCTGCACTGCGCTGAAAATGTCCAGGACCTCTGAGGCGTCACCGATGACGGCCGTCTCAGGCGCCCTTTTTCGGAGCGTTTCATCCGGTCCGGGCATCGATACCATGCCGGATGCCAGTACCACCGTTTGAAAGGGCTCCAGCGACATAGCCACACCATCCTGCTCGATTTCAACGCTCCCGGGGTGAAAGGCCCTGACCGTGGTATGGGGCATCAGGGTGACTTTCTCCAGTTGTTCCATTCTTTTCAGGGCCAGGTTACGGGTGATCATTTCCATCATGCTCCCGATGGGATCGGTCCTTTTCGTGGCCACCACCTCGTAGCCCTGTCGCCCCATCTTCTCCGCAATCTCGATCCCCGTCCTTCCGGCCCCGATCACCAGGACCCTCGGCCCGAGCACCGCTTTTTCACCCTTGAAAAACTCGACGGCCGTCATGCTGTATTGATCCTTCAGTCCGGGGATCTCAGGGACATTCTGCACGGCGCCGGTCGCCCAGACCAGAAGATCCGGCCGAACCTCCTCCACGAGGGCCTCATCCACCATCCGGTTGAAACGAATCGAAGACACACTTTTTTCGACGGCCCGGATCAGCCCTTGCAAACCGGCTTTCATCGCCTCCTTGCCGGGCGCCTGCCATGCCAGACTGAATTGCCCCCCGAGAGAATCCGATTTTTCTGCAAGGGTGACGTCGTGACCGCGCCTGGACAGGTACAGGGCTGCGCTCATACCCGCCGGTCCTCCGCCTGCGACGAGCACGCTGCGTGGACGCGTCGCAGTCCCAAGGGGCGGCAAACCCGTTTCCGGGTTCACATTGCATCCCAGGGGCTCTCCACTCCTCAGTCGATGGAGGCAGCCTTGGAGACAATAACCGCAATGCAGGACATCGGCATCCGCCTCTCCTCGCCATTTTTCCAGTATCCGCGGGTCTGCGACCAGAGGTCTTCCTAGAGCGACCAAATCGGCGAGGCCGTTGCCCACGATTTCCTGAACCCTCTCCCTTCTACCCATCCTGCCGGCCACGACCAGAGGAAGCGGCGATTGGTTTCGGAGCCAGGAAAGAGCCTCCACCTGAGGCTTTTCAGGCAGGCTGCCATGGCCGAAATACCATGGGGGACTGAAGCAGGCATTTCCCATACCCACATGGAAGGCGACGACACCTCCTGTCTCGGCCAACTTCAGAAACGGAAGCAGGTCCTCCCGGCTGATTCCGAACTCGGGGGACATTTCGTTGCCTGAAACCCGCACCATCAACGGTTTTCCCGGGGCGCCCTCTCTCACGGCCGACAAGACCTCTCGTGCAAAAAGCAATCGATCCTGGCCGTAAGCATCCTGCCTCTGATTGATTTTCCCGTTTAAAAACTGCGACACCAGGTAGCCGTGACCGGCCTGGACCTCGATGAGATCAAATCCGGCATTCACTGCCTTTTCCGCCGCGGCTTGATAAGCCGAAACGATCGCTCTGATTTCCTCCCCCTGCAGAGGGACTGACTCCTGGCCGTGGGTCGGACACGTGACAGCGGACGGCGCCTTGGGTTTGCCGCCGATCACCTTGGGGTTTGCGGCGGCCCCGGCGTGGTTCAGATGGAGGCAGGCAAGACGGTCCTGTCTGTGGATCACCTCCACGATCTTCCTGAGCTGCGCAACACTTCCGGGCAGATGCACGCAAAGCTGCCGAGGATGCTCTTTCCCTTCGGGCGTCACCGAAACGGGCTCCAGGATGACTACCGCAGGGCCTTGTTCGGAGATCTGCTCGTAGAAACGCAGTTGCCGGTCCGTCACCCCTCCGTCGGGGTTTCCATAGCCCAGCTTGAGGGGTGGAAAAACAAATCGATTCGCCAGACGCATGGAACCGAGCGAAAAGGGTTTGAACAGTTCCTCCATGCCTTGTCCGACCATAGTCTACACCTCCTGCAGAGTGGATCCCTTCCTAAGAAGGATTCGGTAACCGCTCTTCTCCTGCTGGATCTGAAGGACCTCGTGAGGTGAGGTTTCCAGGATCCTTGTGAAATCCTTTCTCGTGTCCCGATCCGTTCCAACGATATCCAGCGTTTCTCCGGATTTCAGATTCCGCAAAGCCTGCGTAATCTTCAGCAGGCTAAGGGGAATGATCATCCCTCTCAGGTCGAGAACATGACCCCCTTTGGACTCTGATCCACGGGATTTCCCTGTATTGCTTTTCTTCCGTCGGCTTACCATCCTCAACGCCGGCTCGTTCTCTAAAGGTTACCTCCCCTCCGCGGGGCGGGCTCGGGCCCGCACCGCCGGAAGGGTCTCAACCCGGAATCAACTGCCCGTCGGGAAGGCCATTTCATCACACCGCCAACATCCTTGCCTCCTCAGATCCAGAACTGGGTCAACGTTCTTGTCACAAAGCCACCCATATCCTTCCGGATCTTTGACGTATTTCAACGGGCGGGCTGCCTTGTGACCGCAAAGCTCCGTGTAATCCTCTATCTTTACTTCGTGTGCTGTTTCCATGATTCCCTCCTTTCTTTCTGCAATGCATGTGATTGTGTTCTGCCTTGCTTTTTGATAAAGCACGATTTATGCCAACCAGCCGGATCCCTCCTCTGCCTTACCAAGTATCTGAAGTTTCAATGGTATTCTCCTCAATGCGAGATCCCTTCTGCTTGCCTCCCACCCTCATGTCTGTTAAGCCTGTTTAACACTCGCAAAGGAAAACGCTCTGCTAGACCGAGAGGTATGTTTCATCCTCTTCTTTCTTGATGAGGATATAGGAACCGTTGACGAGATTGACGGTTTGTATCCTCCCCTCCACGAAAACCTTCTCTTCGAAGAGGTTGATGAGCCAGAGGCCCCTGCCCTCCGCTTCGATCCGGGCTACGTCCTTCATGATTTCCTTTTGCTCATCCCCTGCGTCCATGTAAACAGTGCTCAAGCACATATTTCCCTCTCTTGGACCCGGAAATCTAATCTCCGGCGCCGAGGCCGATCAGGTTTGTCACCTTTTCCTCCAGGGTTTTGACCTCTTCAAAAATGACCTCAAGGTATCTTCGATGAAGGTCATTCTCGCTCGACTTTTCATGCAGCCTCCTGGCGAGCCCCCCTACCACGGTGAGTGAATTCCTGAGTTCATGGGCGATCCTGTTCGACATCTCGCCCACCGCGGCCAACCTTTCGGCCTCTATCAGGCACATTGTCTTCTGTTCAAGTTCTGCTGTCCGCTCTCTCACCCGCTGTTCCAGGTTTTGATTTAAGGTATGGATTTCTTCATACAATTGGGAAATCCGTATGGCAATGCCGATCTGATTGGCTACAACGTAAATGACGTCATTGAACCGCTCATGAAAATATCCTCTCTTCCTGGAAGAGGTAACCAGAACCCCGATCGTTTTTCCTTCGACCTGTATAGGCGCAAGGGCAAAGGACTTGATGTTTTCACAAACGATGCGATTCGTGGAGATGGGTTTGTCGATCCGGTCGGCATCGTTGATAATCATGATCCTGCCGGTCAGAAAGCAGTCCCCTGAATAGCAATCGAGTGTGGGCTCTCTCACCGTCCGGTCGATGAAGGCCTTGCTCAGGCCCCTCTGACTCTTGATTCTGAGCTTGCCGTCGGCGTCGAGCAAGCGGATGGAGCAGGCATCCAGATTGAATTCCTCCACAAGCAGGTTGACAATGGCGTCAAGCACAAGTTGGAGGTCGAGTAGAGATGACACAAACCTCATGATCTCATGGAGGACGGTGATCTTCTGTTCGGCCTCTTTCAGCCGTCTGGGCATGGAATCGGTATCTTGAGCGATCCTGTCTTCATTCATACCACTTCTCTGTGAGACCTCTCTTCAACGCAATTCATTCGGGCTTTCCCCGATATCTTATGAAGCAGAATGCATGCCAAACAACCGGACCCTTCAGGCGCCCTGCCATCTATCCGAATAAAGGCCGATAAGGCCAGGAGAGAAAGGCTTTTTTTGTTTGCCTGTTTTTCGAATACCTGTTAAACAGATTTAACACATATAAAGGGTGGCGCTATGCTGGAGCGGGAACTGGAGAGCTACTGGAAGACCGTGGTCAACACGATCCAGGACGGGTTGATGGTGGTGGACCGGGCAGGGACCATCGTGTCGGTGAATCATGCGCTGGAAATCATAACGGGCTTTACCAGAAAGAGCCTCATCGGCAAACCCTGCACGGTCCTGAATTGCGACGTTTGCGAAATAGCCCGCGACAGGCAGGGAGAACACTGGTGCGCCCTGTTCAGGACCGGGAGCCTCAAGATGCGCAGGTGCGCGTTGCTCCGAAAGGACGGCCGAACCATTCACGTGCTCAAAAACGCCTCCCTTCTGCGGGACGCCGCCGGGGATGTGATCGGCGCCGTGGAAACCTTGACCGATGTCACGGAGCTGGTTCAAAAGGATCATCAGATCGACGCCTTTCAACGGCAGCTTCGGGCCGAAGACGGTTTCTGCAGGATGATAGGAACGTCCCCTCCCATGCAAAGGGTCTTCCATCTCATTGCCAATGCTGCGGATTCCGACGCCCCGGTGATTATTTTTGGAGAAAGCGGAACCGGCAAGGAGCTGGTGGCCGAAGCCATCCATGAAACAGGAACGCGCAAACGGAAGCCCTTTGTCAAGGTAAACTGTGCCGCCCTGAGTGAATCGCTGCTGGAAAGTGAATTGTTCGGACACGTCAGGGGCGCCTACACCGGAGCATACCGGTCGAGGGAAGGCAGGTTCGAGTCGGCGCGAGGAGGAGTCATTTTTCTGGACGAAATCGGCGACCTTCCCCTCTCGAACCAGGTAAAACTACTTCGGGTGCTCGAAGAAAGCGTCATCGAACGCGTGGGGGACAACAGGCCCATCAAGGTAGATGCGCGCGTGATCAGCGCAACGAACAAGGATTTGAAATCGCTTGTGGAAAAAGGCGCGTTCCGGGACGATCTTTTTTTCAGGATCAACGTCATTCCCATCACACTGCCCACCCTGAAAGAGCGCACCGAAGACATTCCCCTGCTGGCCGACGCATTCTTCAAGAGGGCGCAGCTCAAGAGCAGCAAGGCCATCCAGGGCATCAGCAACGAGGCCATGTCCTGCCTGATGAACTATGATTGGCCGGGGAATGTGAGGGAACTCCGCAGCGCCATGGAATACGCCATCGTCACGTGCCACGAACCCCTGATCCAGCCTTCTCACCTCCCTCCGCAAATCTTCCGCGGCCGGGAGCGGCCCAACGGGCATCAACGCCTCATGACCAGTGCAACGGAAATCCAGAAAAGGCAGCTCATCGACGCCTTGAGAAGGTGCGGTGGAAACCAGACTGAAGCGGCCCGCATGCTTGGCGTATCCAGGGTGACCGTATGGAACCGAATGAAAAAACTGAAAATCGACCTCACCCGGACTGTGCTCTAGCAGGGTGCCCGCTCCGCCCAGAGCTCCGCCTCCTGCCTTTTCACGTCATCGAATTTGGGCAGAACCACCGCGAAGCACGATCCACTCCCGGGCTTGCTCTTGACCGTCACTTTGCCGCCGTG
>JAFGPH010000252.1 GCA_016926135.1 Deltaproteobacteria bacterium | reverse complement strand
CCTTCCGCAACCTGCAAATCCGCGCAAAGCTGGTGACCGTCACCCTGATCCTGGTCCTGATCCCCCTCCTCTGCGTTTCGTACCTCGCCATGGACCGCTTCGGAAAAGCCCTCAGAGGCGCCGCCGAGGAAGACCTGGAGCACCTGGTCAGGAACATCTACTCCATGTGCAAGGGGCAGCAGGAGATGGTGCAGTCCAAGTTGATCTCGGACCTCAAGGTGGCATGGCATGTGCTCCACCACCATGGCCGCGAGATTACCGTCGTGCCGGAGGTGACGATCCACTTCAACGCTGTCAACCAGTTCTCCGATGAGGTGGTTTCCGTCAGCACCCCCCTCTGGAAGGTGGGGGACGTGCCTATTACCGGAAACAATGAGCTGGTGGATGAGGTTCAGAGACTGGTGGGCGGAACGTGTACGGTCTTTCAGAGGATCGAAGGAGACCGGCTTCTGCGGATCGCCACCAATGTGTTGGGCAAGGACGGCAGGAGAGGGAAGGGGACCTTTATCCCCCCTGAGAGCCCCGTGACCGAGGCCATTCTGGCGGGGTATTCCTACCGGGGTCGGGCCTATGTGGTGGATGACTGGTACATCACCGCCTACGAACCCATCCGGTCAAGGGATGGAAAGATCATCGGAGCCCTCTATGTGGGCGTAAGAGAGCAGAGTGCCCACTCCCTGAAGGGCGAGATCAAGGACATCAAGGTTGGAGAGACCGGCTACGTCTACATCATGGACAGCAGGGGCGTCCTCAAGATCCACCCGGCCAAGGAAGGAGAGAAGATCATCGAGGCAAGGGATTCCTCAGGTTTCAAGTACATCCACGCCATGGTGAAGGACGTCCTTGCGCGGCCGGAGGGGGATGTGGGAACGATACGCTATCCCTGGGTCAATCCGGAGCTCGGGGAGACGAAACCCCGACATAAGATGAACAAATACATCTATTTCAAACCATGGGACTGGATCATTGTTGCCGGGACCTATGAGGAGGAGATCTACCAGTCGCTCCACCAGACCCAGCGGTTCATCATCGTCATGGTCATCATCGGGGTCGGCCTGGTTTTCTTTCTGACCCTGACCCTCAGCAAGGTGCTCACAAAACCCATACAGGAACTGACGGAGGTGACGACCCGGATGGTCGGGGGGGATCTCTCCCAGCGGGTGAAGGTGCATGGGGCGGATGAAATCGGTGTCCTGGGAACATCCTTCAACCGCATGATCGGCCAGATTCAGCACTACACGTCCAACCTGGAAAACATGGTGAAGGCCAGGACCCAGGAACTGGAGGAGTCCAAGGAGAAGTACCGGAACATCTCGCGCTTTCTGAACAGCATCCTGGACAGCGCTACCGAATATGCCATCGTGGCCCTGGATTTCCATGGAAACATCATGGAGTTCAACAAAGGGGCGGAGAAGCTTTTTGGGTGGAAGAAGGAGGACCTGGTCGACAAGGAGAACATCGCGCTGACCATTCAGCCCGAGGATAGGGATCGCGGTATCCAGGTGGTGATGTCCCGGAGAACAAGATCCGAAGGGGTCTGCGAATTGGAGATGAACAGGGTGAGACAGGACGGCAGTCGCTTTCCCGCCCTCACTACCGTGACGGCCATCAAGGATCCTGCAGGGAAGACAACGGGCTTTGTGGAGATCATCCGGGACATTACGGTCAGGAAACAGCTGGAGAGAGAGCTCCGGGAGACAAAGGAGTTTCTCGAAAACATCATGGAAAGCTCGGTGGACGGCATCCTGACCACCGATCTGAAGGGGATCATCACCTACCAGAACAGGGCCATGGAGGAGATGCTCCAGATCACCCGGGAAGAGGTTCTGGGCACGCATATTTCCCGCCTCTACGCCAAGGGGATCCAGCAGGCCCGGGACGTGATGACGCTGCTCAAAAGGGTCGAGAGGGCGAAGAATTATGAGATGGAGGTGGTCGCAAAGCATGGGAAGGTCCTGACCATCCTGACTTCGCTGTTCCTGCTCAGGAACGAGGAAGACCAGGTGATCGGCACGGCGGGGATTTTCAAGGACATTACGGAGCAGAAGATCCTGGAGGCCAAATTGAAGGCGGCGCAGGCCGGGCTTGTGGAAGCCTCCAAGATGAGAGCCCTGGGAGAACTCGTGGCCGGGGTCGCCCACGAGCTCAACAACCCTCTCATGGCCTCCCAGACGATCCTGCATGTGATCATGAGGAACCTTCCCCAGGATTTTCCCGAAAGGGAGCGGCTGGAGCTCATCGGCAAGTGCAACGACAGGATCGCAAAGATCGTGGATCATCTCAGGGAATTCTCCAGGCAGAAGACGTCCGACTTCGAGACCCTGGACATCAATCAGCCTGTGCAGAACGCCCTCATGATCACCGGACAGCAGCTTCTCAATCATGGGATCACCATCGTACGCGACCTGGCTGACGGCCTGCCCAAGGTCAAGGGCGATCCGACCCAGCTCGAACAGGTCTTTCTGAATCTGATCTCCAATGCCAGGGATGCCATGGACGATGCCCGAGGATCCAGGAAGGAGTTGATGATCGGCTCCCGGCTCATCCGCGATGATGGGGGGCCTTGCGTGGAGGTTCGGCTGAGGGATACGGGTGTGGGAATTTCCCCTGAGAACCAAGCTAAGGTGTTCGAGCCCTTCTTCAGCACCAAGCCCGTGGGAAAAGGAACAGG
>JAFGPH010000251.1 GCA_016926135.1 Deltaproteobacteria bacterium | reverse complement strand
TGTGAGACGAGGGTCAAGCGCGCCAAGAAGACCCTTTCCAAGAAAGGGTACGATCCTGAGAGGCTGTGGAATGTCTGGTGCTCCGCAGCGGACGGCCCCAAGTTCGCAAACACCATGAGGGAGATGGTGAAGTATCTGGGGATATAGGGGACAGAGATCAGAGGGCAGAAGACAGAGGACAGGGGACACGTCAAAGCTGAAGGCTCAAAGCTCAAGGCTGAAAGCATGAAGACAGAGGACAGAAGACAGGGACGGTCATCCTTTTTCGGGGTTTTCGAGCCGACAGGCCATCAGTTTCTGAGACAAGAGGGCGAGGGCAATGGATCCAAAGACGGCACTTTTTGAGAAATTTGGCGATGTGGAGATGTTCCGCACGTGCGAGCAGTGCGGGTGCTGCAGCTCCGCGTGTCCGGTCACGGGCAAGGATCAATTCAACGTGAGGCGGATCGTCAGGCACATCGAGCTCGAACTCCCGGAGGATGTGGCCGCCACTGCGCTCCCCTGGCGCTGCACCACCTGCGGCAGGTGCGAAACCGTTTGCCCCAACGGCATTGCGATCCTGGACATCATCAGGCCCCTGCGCGCCATGACGCCTGCCGAATTCGTGCCGGAGGAGACTCCTCCCTGTGCCGCAGCATGCCCGGCGGGCATCGACGTGCCCGGATACGTAAGGCTCATTGCCCAGGGAAAACCGGAAGAGGCCTGCAAGCTGATCCTGGAGAGGGTTCCCTTCCCCGGTATCCTGGGAAGGGTCTGCATGCGCCCCTGCGAGACCCACTGCCGGAGAGGCGAGGTGAACCAGCCCATCGCCATCTGCGCCCTCAAGAGATACGCAGCAGACAAGGCGGACGGCGCCTTTCAGGCGGCGACTGGAGTCAGGGAACCCACGGGTCACAGGGTGGCCGTGATCGGCTCGGGCCCTGCGGGCCTTTCCGTCGCCTTCTATCTGCGCAAAAGGGGTCATGAGGTGAACGTTTTGGAGGCCCGGGAAAAGCCGGGTGGGATGATGCGCTATGGAATTCCCTCCTACAGGCTTCCGGAGGAGGTGCTGGACAAGGAGATTGGCCGCGTTCTCGGCCTGGGGATCGGGATGGAGACGGGAAAGAGGCTGGGCAGGGATTTCACCCTCGATCAGTTGAAGGCCGAAGGCTATGAGGCCGTTTTCATTGCCACCGGTCTCCAGGAGAGCCGACGGATCGAACTGGAAGGCTCAGACCTCCAGGATGTGCTCTGGGGTGTGGATTTCCTTTCCCGGGTGAGCGAAGGAAAGGAGGTCCGACTCAAAAACAGGGTGCTGGTGGTGGGAGGCGGCAACGTGGCCGTGGACGTGGCGCTCACCGCCCTGCGGGTGGGGGCGAAGGAGGTCACCATGGCCTGCCTGGAGAGCAGGGAGGAGATGCCCGCGAGCGCCTGGGAGATCGAGCAGGCACTGGAAGAGGGGGTCAGGATCATGCCTTCCTGGGGCCCGCACCGGATCATTGGTGAGAACGGCCAAGTCAGGGCGGTTGAGCTGGTGACCTGCACCTGCGTCTTTGACGAGAAGGGGAATTTCTGCCCCGCCTTCGGTGAGACCAGGGAGACGGTCGAGGCGGATCAGGTCATCCTGGCCATCGGACAGGCCGCGGACCTATCCTTTCTGGCAGAAAAAGGCGAGGTGAAGTGCGAGAGGGGCCTTGTGGTTGCCGATCCTCAGACCCACGAAACCGGTATGGCGGGGGTCTATGCCGGAGGCGATGTGAGCAAGGGTCCGGGCGCCATTGTCGATGCCGTCGCGGCCGGCCGGAGGGCGGCGGAAGCCATCGACCGATTCCTGGGAGGCGATGGGGCCATCGAGGAGACCATTGCGGAGCGGCCGGACACCGTTTCCTATACCGGAAAAAGGGACAAAGGGTTTGCGGATCTCGCCCGGGAATCCGTTCCCCATCTGCCACTGGAGGAGAGACGGAACAGTTTCCGGGAGGTGGACCTCTGCCTGAGCGACGAGCAGGCCGTCACCGAGGCAAGAAGGTGCCTTCAGTGCGACCTGGAGGTTAGACTCGCCAGACAGATGAAGGTGTAGCAGGAAGAAGAACTGGTTTCTATCTCTCGCAGAGATCGCAGAGTTGCGAAGACAGACCGGTCAGAAAAGGGCGCGAGGCGCAAGGGAAGAAGGCTCTTCTTTCGTTTTCCGTGAGACTTGAACCTCGAGCCGCGAACCGGCCTCACACCTCACTCCTCGGGATTTCAGGTGCGCCCACAAAGCGGGATTTCGCAAGCTCAACTTGCTTTCCGGATATTTTTGGCCGGGCTGCCGGGCTCATTCTCCGTTCGTGGTGAGGTATCGAACCATGAACGTTCCGGCTCACTGCATCTTTTGCCGAAGCTCTTCTGCCAGTCCCAGCCTGCAGAAGAGCCACGGGGCCCCTGCTGCCACCCAGAGACCCAGCAAGCCATAGCGAACGAAGCGGAAGAGCGGCTCGGGGTCCAGCGACCGAAAGCCCGCCTTCAATCCCGCCCAGATCGCCAGGGACACCGCGGTCCCGATCAGGAAGCGAAGGGCCATCTTCTTCCAGTGCCCGCCGGATTGAAATCTCACCCAGCGTTCTTCCAGCACCATGCCGACTGCGATTCCCGTCAGCGTGGCGCCCGCCGCCAGGGCGGATTTGGCACCGGCGGGCGCAAGCAGGATCAGGAGGCCCGGGACGCAAAGGGCCGCGGCGAGTTGCCATATCAGCCCCCTGGCCTTGAACAGTGCTTCCACACGGGGCTCCAGACGCACATAGAGGATGAGGAGCAGGGCGCCCAGGATGTATCCCCCGAGGAGGTCCGTGGGGAAGTGCACCCCCAGGTAGAGCCGCGAGAGGGGGATCAGGACCATGAGCAGGGCGGCCACACACCACGCCCAGAGACGGCCGAATCGTAGGGACAGGTAACCCCAGACAACGACGGCGTGCTGGGTATGGCCGCTGGGGAGTCCTCCTCCCTCGGCCCTTGCGAGGGGTCTCACACGGGAGTCATATTCGAAGGGTCTCGGCTGGCCGAAGAGAGTCTTTGCGACGTCGTTGACGTAGGCTGAAAGCAGAAACAGGACGCTCAACCGGATACCCGTCCTTTTGTCCAGGCACCAGTAGATCAGGGGCAGGAGAAAGAGGTAGAAGCCTTCATTGCCCAGGAAGGTCAGAACCCGGAAAGGGGCGTCCAGTCCGGGGCTGAAGCCCTGGATCCGCAGAATGAAATCCACGCCTGAGTCGAGTACGCCTTTGATCACCTTGCCCTCTGAACGACAATCTTGATCTCTTCCTCAAGTCTCTTGCGGAACCCGTGAAGGGAGGAGGCGCTCCGTCGCACCAGGTTTTCTCAAGCTGCCAATTCTTCCCGAACCTCTTCCCGCCTTGTCCAAAGCACGGGAGTAACATCATAATTCTTGAGAGCATCACTGACACCTGTTGGGACAGAGTGATCAGCATCGTTCAGAACAGCATAGGCGCGTGAGTCGGTTGGACGAACCTCTTTCGTGTCGATCCAGGAGAAGGCCAAAGCCTGCGCGGTATCCCTGCTTGGGCGGTTGATGGTTTGCAGGATGCGCTCAGGGAGCCGACGTGACTTCGGAATGACAAAGTCGAACAGGTGGTCGTACCCGCTTTTGCCAGTGAACTTCACTCTTGGGGTATACCTTATTTCATGCAACTCCATCCATGCGATGACGTCTTCGTAAAAAAGGCTTCTGACCATCGGCTCAGCCAAATAGAACAAGTCATTGACCGCCAGCATTGCCTGGATAAGGTTATGTTTCCTAAGGGGGAAGTTCTCTGCTGAGGCTTGAATTTCCATGGCATTCTGGTTTAACCTCACCCCAAATCCCCCAAGTGTCACCTTCAACAGGGCCTGCCGCTTTGGAGTTTCAAGCTTGCATCCCGATTGCTGCAAATCCTCGAGCACATACCCGTCGTCTGTCAGTAGATATCCCCCGTTCAGTCTTTTGGCATAGATCTGCAGATAGTCGTTGTGCCGGTCAAGATAAGGTGTGGTTATCTCTATCCAATCGTCAAGCAGGCGTAATGAGGTCTTGTCCTTCAGCCAGGCGACATACTTGTCGATCAAAGTCTGCATTTCCGCGATCATGTGAAGAGTCCTCTTCGGATAAATGGTGCTTCAACAATGCTGCAAAACCTCATGAAATCCTGGAGAACCTGCCACAGGTCGCCAGGACTCGAAAACACGTCTTCAGGCAGAGGGGTAGCCCACTTGTCGCCATAGCCCTCCCGATATAGGTGCCAATGAGGGGCGGCCACTTCTGTGTCGTCGGGGTTCCTGTGAGGAGGTCCTCCGAGGTCAACCCTGACCAGGACCACGACGTGTCTGGCGCGGTTCTGATATTCGGTTTTCTTAAGATCGATCTTCCCTCGGCTGATGTCGAGAAGGAATTCCTCTCTCTTGTTAAGAGACCGCAAGGGTATCGAGACAGATCCTCCAAAAGATGGATAATCCCAATGGGTTTCACTAATACGATATTTCTCCATCTCAAGCAATGCGTCCGCTTCACTTTGACTGAGGTTTATGTCGGTCATTCATTGACCCTCCACAATCGCGATTTCGTCCTTTGTCAGGCCATAGAGGCGATAAACCCGTTCGTCAATCTCCCGTTCCTATTCCTTCACTTAGACGACTTCGGGCTACTCGCCTTTTCTTTCTTCAACCACTCCAATTCCCTGCCCAGCATCTGGGGATCTTTGCAGACATGGAAGACCCATTGCCCAAGCTGGCCCCAGTTGTTTACCGCAGAAATCCACCTCTTCGCTGCTTGATGCTTGGCCCTATCCTGTTCATCTTCATAACCCTTGATTTCCAAAACAAGAGTGTGGCCGGGTCCGAGCCGGACCAGGAAGTCAGGCACGTAGGAATGGCTCACTCCGAGGTACTCATAGGGAATGACGAACTCCATGTGGTCATTTCGGGCATAAACCGCCTTTGCCTGCTCCAGCCGGAACGCGGCTGACTGCTCCCACTTTCCCGTGTCGGCCACAACCTGATTGATATGGCTTCGGGTCGTGGGGAAGCATGGCCGGGTCGTCTTGAAGTTGACTTCTTTCGTGGCTCCGATCGGCTTGTAGCGATTCAGTATAGGAAGAAGAGGTGGTTCCCCCTCATCCTCATCGGGTTCAATGGCTGCGATAAGCCTTTCAACGATTCTCTTCACATAGGTCTCAAGGCCCAACTCACATTCATGGCACCCGTGGAAGTTTACCTTTCGCTTCACGTACTCATCAACGAGATTGAAAACCTGGGGAAAGATTTGATGCCGGGATTGCAGCTTCTTTTTTGCGCTGGCAGCACCTATCCCTGATGTGAGCGCCCACACGACCTGACGAGCTATCTCAAACTTGATGGTCTGCAGGTGGTTACCCTGATAGTACGCCTGCCTGTCCTGCTCGGAAAAGTCGAACCCATTGACCGCACTGGGGTAGCCCACCTTGTATCCGACCTGAGGCTTGACGAATACGGCAGTAGGGGTGTCAGCCGGTTGGAGGATGAGAGGTTCCATGCGGCCGATGTCCGCACGGATCAGATTGCGTTTCAGGGCAAAGGCGTAGCCCTCAACCACCGGGAAACGGATCTCGAAGAGCTTTCGTTCATCCATTGCGCGGACGTGGTTCTTGGGTTTGTCTTCGGGTGCCGGTTTCTTGGTCTCCCGGCCCTTGAATGGAATCACGGAGAACGGCACTCCGTAGACATCTACATATTCTTCCGTGAGGAGGCCTGTTTCAGGGTCTACATTGTAATCCATCCTCCTGAGACCCCGGCCCACCACCTGTTCACAAAGAAGCTGGCTTCCGAAGGCGCGGAGACCCAGGATGTGAGTTACGTTGTTGGCATCCCAACCTTCCGTGAGCATCTGGACTGAAACCACACAGCGGACCTGTTCTCCGGGTTTCCCCGGTTTTCCAACAGTCGCCACGATTTCACGGAGGGATTCGGCCACATCCTTGCGGCTTGCACTCGGGTCCTCACTCTCGGCCTCGGAAAGCAATTTGGAGTCTATTCTCAAGGTGGGGAGGAACCCATCCCTGTTCGAGAACAGGTCAGGGAAAAGCTTTCCAGTACCGTAAGCGGTTTTCTTCTTGGATCTTTTCTTCTTCCGGGGCGATTCTTCTTCATCCTCATCCCCCTGATCCGCTACTTCCACTGATTCTTCCCCAGAGATCTGTCTGAAGAAAATCTCGGCAATGTCCGTGTTGTCGCAGACAATGATCATCACCGGCGGGGCTTTTTCCTTGCCCGGAGAGGCATCCTGGATGTACTGAAACCTCTCTTTCCATTGGCCTGCCAGGGTGATGAGGGCATCCTCCGCCTCCCTCCACACGACATCCGGATTGGGCTTGCCGCCAGGGAGTCGCTCGCCGGGCTGAAGTCGATCATTGATGTGCTTCCAGAGCGTGAAATACTTTGGTTCCGGCCTTCCGGTGGTATCAGATACAGGCAGACGAGGTATCTTTACGATCCCGGACTCGATGGCATCCACAAGTCCGAAATCACTCACAAGCCATGGGAAAGGCGCGCCCTCGACGTATCCGCTTCCCTGAAGATAAAAAGGAGTTGCCGAGAGGTCCACACAATACCTCATGCCACAGGCTCGGTTGATCCTGTCCAGCCCGGATATCCAGACCGTAGCTTCTTCCCGCTCTGCCTTTTCGGCCGCAGTCAGCTTCTCGTCTTCCCCTACCGGGGCAGGACGGTATGCATGATGGGCCTCGTCGTTCAGCACCATGAT
>JAFGPH010000250.1 GCA_016926135.1 Deltaproteobacteria bacterium | reverse complement strand
GGCATTCCATTCCCTCACCGTGGGGCAGCTTCTCCATGCCCTGAGCTGCCGCTCGGAAACGCACCGAGTCTTTCAGGGCAACGGGCTTCCAGCGAACCCTTACCTGGCCATTGCGGTGGGAGGCTCTTTGGCCCTTCAGGGCCTGGCTGCCTTTGTTCCCGGGTTGAGGGCCTTTCTGGGGCTCACGCCGCTCGGGCTGGCGGATGTAGCGGTTATCGGGGGGAGCGCGCTGCTCTCCCTCTTTGCCAATGAAGCAACCAAAGGAAGAGGCCGGTTATGAGCAAGGACTTCATGTTTATTTCCGAATCCGTGACCCAGGGGCATCCGGATAAGCTGTGCGATCAGATCAGCGATGCCATTGTGGACCATTTCCTGATCCAGGACCCCTGTGCCCGGCTCAGGATCGAATGCGCCATGTCGAGTGCCATTGTATTCATTGCCGGGCATTTCGCAACGGTTGCCAAGGTGGATCTCACCCACGTGGCCCGCAAGGTCATCAAACGGGTGGGCTACGACCAGCCGGAGTTCAACTCCAAGACCTGCAGCATCCTCACCGCGCCGCAGGGAAACCCGCCCGACAAGTATTACCGTTTCAATGAACATGATCTGTCGGAAAAGGACATGGAGAGGATCGCCCCGAAATCCCAGGCCACGGTGTTCGGGTTTGCCTGCGACCAGACTGCCGGCCTGATGCCCCTCCCCATTGACCTGGCCCGGAAGCTCACCAACAGGCTGGATGAGGTGAGAGAGGCCAGGATCTTGCCCTATTTGATGCCCGACGGAAAGGTCCAGGTGGGAGTGGAATACCGGAATCGTAGACCCCACAGGATTCACAGCATCACCGTGACCGCCTCTCAGAGGGAAGCGCAGAAGCCCAGTCTCAAGGCCCTCCAGGCGGACATCACGGAGTCCGTGATTGCTCCTTTGTTCAAGAATCAGGAGATCAAACCCGACAAGAAGACCCGTATGTTCGTGAACCCCGACGGAATCTTCCTGGGAGGACCCAGCTATCACTCGGGCCTCACGGGCCGTAAGAACGGAGTGGACACCTATGGGGAATACGCGCGGCACAGCGGCAATGCCCTCAGCGGAAAGGACCCTGCCCGAATCGACCGGGTAGGGGCCTACGCGGCCCGCCATGCCGCCAAGAACGTCGTGGCTGCGGGCCTTGCTTCGGAGTGCGAGGTGACCCTCAGCTATTCCATCGGGCTGACCAGGCCGGTGGGTTTCCAGGTGGAGACCTTCGGCACGGGCAAGATTTCGGACGGGGAGATCAGAGCTCGAATCGAGAAGCATTTCGACTTCCGACTGGCCGCCATCTTGAGGCATTTCAACCTGCGGCACCTCCCCTCCCTTCATCCCACGGGGTTCTATCAGAACTTGGCGGCGCGAGGGCATTTCGGGAGGATAGACCTTGAACTGCCGTGGGAAAAAACAGACAAGGTCCGCCTGCTGAGCTGAATCAAGGGGGATGGTTTGGGTGAACAGGGGGGTGGCTAGCGCGAAAGTTGAGAAGGGAAATTGTTGACGAATTGTTCCACCCGGCGTTTGACCTGATTCCGGATCTCTCTCACCTTTGCAAGCTTTTCTGCAGGGCTTCCTTCCAACGCGGCAGGATCCGGAAATGGCCAGTGGAGGGTTTTCCTTACGCCGGGGAAGACAGGACATTGGGCCTCCGTCTCCTTGTCGCAGACATAGACCACGTAGTCGTAAAGTTTTCCTTCTTTGAAGAAGTCAAAAATCTTTTTCGCCCTCTTGGTGCTGAGATCGATTCCCTGCTCCCGCATGGCCTCCGCGACAAGCGGGTTGATCTCTCTGGGTTGCAGTCCGGCACTTTCGGCGAAAAACCTTCCCTGGCCCACGACATTCAGAAAGGCCTCCGCCATCTGACTTCGGCCTGAATTGTGGGTGCAAACGAAAAGCACCTTGATTGCAGTCTGTTTCGAAGGCGCATCCATCGTCGGAGCCAGGATTAAATCAGGACGGTCAAGAAGGAAAGACCTGTATTCTGCAGGAGGTTGCCAACGGCCCACCCAAAAAGGGCTTTGCCGAGTGCCACCCGGGTCTTGGGCAGTGAGATCTCTGCCTCCCGCACCTTTTTCGATATGGATCTTCTCAAGTAGCCTTTGGCCTTCAAAAAGTTCAGGATCCTTTCCGATTCGACGGCGTCCGGATCGTAGGTGATCAACACGCTTCCGGTAATGGTATTGACGGACACGCCACTGATTCCTTTGAGCCTGGAAAACAAGGTTGTCATCTTTTCATCCGCATGCGGGTTCGATTTCAAACACGGGATCTTGACGCGCAATCTGCCAGGCACTGTGTGGATGTCATAAACCATCTCTTCCCTTCTCCTTCGTTGGTATCTTGATGAATGTCCTGCACTCGGGGTAGTTGGCGCATCTGTAACGGATGGCATTCACCTTCCTGCTATATACATGCATCTTTCGCCCACACTTCGGGCAAACAGGGCCCGGTACATCGTGTTTCCTGGAAGGGTTCAACACGAACTGCCTGTTGCAAGAGAGGCAGAGGAACCGGTTCTTTCCAGAGCGTATTTTTCCGTATCGATAAAGCGCCTCGGAACCGCACTGCGGGCATTTTGGGAGATCACTCAATTTCACCCCTTTGAAAACGACACTGACTGGTGAACGCATCTCCATCCGAGCTCTCTTTCAAAAACATGTGAAACGTGTTGATCAAAATACACTATCAGAGTTAGATCCGCGTTAGGGCTCTGTTAGTATTGTGTGATTGCTCATGCACGCCAGAAGCGCTGTCGGGAGACGCGCTTTCTCCTCGCGATGACCGGACTTGGGGGGAGCGCTCAGCGGGGAGCCTCCCCAAACGCGGTTCCTCCGCCGGTCGCGAGGGTCGGCGCCACAGGAATCCGATCCCCTTCGTGTGTGAAGAGACAATCGGGACAGATTTCCTTTGTGAAACAGGTGGTGGTGAAGTGGTTCCGGATTCCGCACCCCTCCGAGAGGCGGCAAGGGACACACAGATACTTGATCCCGCCTCGAGTACAACCGAACAGCTCCCCACACACAAGACATTTTCTTCCCATCACGAATCACCTCATTTCTGAATCCTCGTTTACGTTCTCGGTCTGAACCCCTCTCCGGCATCCCCATAGCTGCCCCAGAGGGTGAGAAAAGCCGATTCAAACGAGCGGTCTTTCATATACTCCCGTGCCTGGCAACGCATTCGGGCCATGGCCTCCGGATCATTGATCAGCCCCAGAATCGTCTGCACAAAGGCCTCCATGTCGTTTGCGGGCACAATAAGCCCGGTGCTGCCGTGGACGAGGTTCTCCTGTGGCCCCCCTTCGTTGGTCACGATGACCGGAAGACCTGAGGCCTGGGCCTCCAGCACCACATTCCCGAAGGTGTCGGTGGTAGAGGGGAACACGAAGAGATCACTCGATGCGTAGGCTTGTGCCAGATCCTCCCCAAACAGGCTTCCGGTGAATGTGACTGGAAGGTCTGCAAGGACCTTTTTCAGGTCCAGAAGATAGGGTCCATCCCCCACCACGATCAGGCGGAGGTCTCTCCGGGCCTGGTGTAGTCTTCGAAAGCCCTCCGCGAGAAATGCGAGGTTCTTCTCCCGGGAGACACGACCAACATACAGGAGCTTGAAGTCTTCCGCAGCCATCCCGAACCTCTTCTGGAAAAAGCCGTTCCGCTTGGATGGATGGAACCGCTCCGTGTCGATTCCCCGATCAAAGAAACGGATCTTCTCCCGGGCCAGGCCCCTGGCCTCCAGCTCCTTGCCCGTGGCATGGGAAGGCACATACACCACATCCATCTGGTTGTAGAACCAGATCGTGTACTTCCATGTCATCTCTTCCAGCCCCGGGTCGCCGGTCAGGGTGCGGACATACTGCGGAAGGGCCGTATGATAGGTACCATAGACGGGAATCTTTAGGATCCGGGCCACGGCGAGACCCGCCAGTCCGATCGGCCCCGGGGTCGCCAAGTGAATGTGGGTGAAATCCTCCCTAAAGCAGTAATCGAGCATCGAAAGCAACGGGGGATAGTAGAGCCTGAGATCCGGGTACTCAGGCAGTGCAAAGCTGCCGACCGGATCGAAATGGATCTCCGCCGGCCCCGTCTTCTTGCCGGAACCGCACGTGATGATCCTCAGGAACCGATTGTGCTTGACCGCGACCGCGGCCTCCATCTGGAGGGTGAAGGCCACCCCATTGATCTCCTGCAGGGTGTCGGTGAAGTGGGCGACCTTCATGGCCTCGGCCTTTTCATGCCTCGCGTGACCTTTCACATGCCGGTAACATTGTAGAGAGAAACGCCTGTCCTTTGTGAAAAGGGTATAGGCCAGGAAATAGGGCGAGAGCAGGGTGTAGAGGGAACCGGCGGAGCCCAGACTCTGGAAGATGTCAAAAACGTTCGCCCCGGAGAGGGTCTCCAGGATCGAGTCCGCAAAGCGCTTCAGGACCTTGTCGGAGACTTCGTTCACAAATCGGAACCAGACCTCAGGACCCTCCGGTGAGATCCCACCGAGATCTGCATTTCGCTTTCTGAGCAGGCTCTGCATCTGGGGATCGCGGAGCACGATCTCCCTGCCTTCCTTCAGAAGCATGTCCTTCAACGTTGAAGACCCCTCGCCGAAAACCTTCCTGCGTCCCCGGGAGTAGACAGCCCCCCGAACGCGGTTCATGAAACCCTTTTCTGCGTCCGGGGCTGCGAGAAGCGCCCGATCGATAAAGCGGAGCAGCAGATCCTTGCCGACGTATCTTTCCAGATCCAGTTTGTGCCTATAGAACTGATAGGCAATGCTGTAGAGATTCTGGGCCAGGTGCTTGGGAGAGGCGCCCATACCCGACACCAAGCCACGGCCCTCCCGGATTCCCCCCAGGAAGTCCCGGGCTGACGTGGCGCCATCCACTTCGGTGGTGGAACTCCCGATGTGAAGCGCGGAATGGTCGTCGGAGCCTCCAATCAGGTTCTTGACCCAGGGGTCCTCCCCACAGGGCGACTGATTGTACTGGTCGGCTAGGAGTTCCATATCCTCCCTCGCAAGAGACGAAAGGATCTCCCGGAGCACCTGATTCTGGAATCCATCCCTGGCGCCGTTCAGTTCAAAGGTCTTGAAGAGCAGCAGGCACAGGCAGAAATGCCTCTCTGTCAGGAGGTCGTTGACCGCGTAGAGGGGGTGGGCCAGGGCATGAAATATCCTCTGTTCCTGAAGATACTTCACCAGATCAAACACGTTCTCCCGGATTCGCGAGATATCCTCATGATGGCTCTCCCGTATGTCATAGGCCAGGACGTGGAGCTTGCAGCCGTCCTCCGGAAAATAGGTGGTGATCTCCTCTCCCACAAGGGCATGCTCCAGATGGGCAATCTCATGGCTTCCGGCCAGGGTGTTGTGATCCGTTATGGTGACCAGGTCCATGCCCCGCGCCCTGGCCGTCTCATAGACTCTCAACGGATCCGTATAACTCTCTGCGCAGCCGATCTTTCGAAGGAACCACTCCGAAGGCCTTGCGGAATACCTGGAGTGGACATGCATATCGGCCCGCAACGGCCTTTTCGCCTTGATGACGTCGTCGTATTCCATAAGCCACACCACCCCTATGGAGCCCGGATAGAGTCCTTTTCTCCTCTTGACCCCCATCGGGCGTTTCCGCACGCCTGCGTTCCAGAGAATCTCGCGGCGCGGTTCGTGTCGTGCAGAAGGACGGCCGAGCGGCTGATCCTGGGATGAATATAGGAAGAGGGTGTTCCGTTCTTGTGAAATTGAAGATAGGTTTGTGTTAGGAAAGAGAGAAAAGGATGTTCGACATCAACAGGGGTTTCCGCTGCCCAAAGCTTTCGTGGGTGGGCCGGCTGCAAGCCCGTGGCTGCGTTTCAGGACCACTCCTTCTGCTCCGCCGCCTTCTTGTTGGCATGCCGGATGATCTCGCCCTCGATAAGGTAGATGACCTCCTCGGCGATGTTGGTGCAGTGATCCCCGATGCGCTCGAGGCATCGCGAAATGCCGTTCAGATTGATCATGTAGCCCACGTATTCAGGCCTCTCGGAGATTGCATCCTTGATCCTATCGTAGATCTCCCGGTACATGCGGTCCACTTCGTCGTCCTGGCTGAGCACGTGGAAGGCGAGATCCAGGTCCAGGTTGACTAGGGCGTCGATGCTCATGTGGAGCATGGTGACGACCTTCTCGGCCATGGTGGAATAGTCAAAGGACAGCTCCAGCCTCTTTCGCCTCGATATATTCTCGACCCTTTTAGCGACATTGGCGGCCTCGTCCCCGATCCTTTCCAGGTCGGTATTGATCTTGATCACGGCGATGAGAAAGCGCAGATCCACGGCCACCGGCTGATGCAGGGCCAGAATCTTGAGGCACTCCTCCTCCACCTCCACCTCCAGCTCATCGATCTCATAGTCTTTCCGGATGATCTCCTGAGCGATCTGCGCATCCCAGGCCTCCACCGCCTTCTTGGCCATGCGGACCCGTTCCTCCACGATCGCGCACAGGGAAAGAACCCTTTTCTTGATGGTCTCCAGTTCCCGCTGCAAACGTTTGGGCATGGGATAGTCCCCCTTTTAGCCGAAACGGCCCGTGATGTAGTCTTCGGTCTGCTTGAGCTTCGGCCGGGTGAAAAGGGCATCCGTCTCTCCTACCTCGATGAGTTTCCCCAGGTAGAAAAAGGCCGTGATGTCGGAAACCCTGGCCGCCTGCTGCATGTTATGGGTCACAATGACGATCGTGTAGGTCTCCTTGAGTTGCTGGATCAGATCCTCGATCTTCTGGGTGGCGATGGGATCCAGCGCGGATGCAGGTTCATCCATGAGGAGCACCTCCGGCTCCACGGCCATGGCCCGGGCAATGCAGAGGCGCTGCTGCTGCCCGCCGGAAAGGCCCAGGGCCGAAGCATGGAGGCGGTCTCTCACTTCTTCCCAGAGGGCGGCCTGCTTCAGGCTCTCCTCCACCCTGAACTCCAGAAAAGCCCTCTCCTTGACCCCATTGACCCTCAAACCATAGGCCACGTTCTCAAAGATGGTCTTCGGAAAGGGATTGGGCTTCTGAAAAACCATGCCCACCCGCCTGCGCAGATCCACCACGTCCACATCCGGGGCATAGATATTCATTCCGTCCAGCAGGATCTCCCCATCGGCGCGGCTGACGGCAATGAGGTCGTTCATGCGGTTCAGGCACCGAAGCAGGGTGCTCTTGCCGCATCCCGAGGGACCGATCAGGGCGGTCACCTGGTTCTCATGGCAGTCCAGGGAGATGTCCGTCAGGGCCCGGAAAACGCCGTAGAAGAAATTGAGGTTTTTTGCGCTGATCTTGACCTCTCTACCCATGGCTCATTATTTCCCCCATGCCTGCATCCCCCTAGGCCGCCCGCTTTCTTCTAAGATTCGCCCGGTAGAGGATGGCCACCAGGTTCAGCCCCAGCACGAGCACGATCAGCACGATGGCTGTACCGTACTGGAGGTGGCGCGTCTTTTCGATCTCCGTGCCGGCCGTGGCCAGTACATAAATATGATACGGCAGGGCCATGACCTCGCTCAGGAGTGAGGACGGCAGCGAAGGGCTGAAGAACACCGCCGCGGTGAACATGATGGGCGCAGTCTCTCCTGCCGCCCGGCTGATCCCCAGGATGGACCCGGTCAGGACCCCGGGAAGGGCCGCCGGCAGCACCACGCGGTAGATGGTCTGCCACTTGGTGGCCCCGAGACCCAATGAGGCTTCCCGATAGGTGTCCGGCACGGCCCGGAGGGCCTCCTCCGCGGAGCCGATGATCACCGGAAGCGTGAGCGCGGCCAGGGTGAGGCATCCTGCCAGCATGCTCACCCCCATCTTCAGGTAAACCACAAAAAAAGCAAGCCCAAAAAGCCCGAACACCACGGAGGGAACACCGGCCAGATTGTTGATCCCCAGCCGGATGATGCGCAGCACCCTGCCCGGACGAGCGTATTCGTTCAGGTATATGGCAGAGGCCACCCCCACGGGCAGGGCAACCAGAATGGCCCCCAGGCTGAGACACAGGGTCCCGATGATGCAGGGCAGGATCCCCCCTTTGGTCATGGAGTCCACGGGAGGCTGACTCAGGAAGGTCCAGTTGATGGCGGTGTAGCCCTTGGCGAAGATCCAGGCAATGATGATCACGAGAGCGATACCGTTGATTCCGGCCGCAACCCTGAGCAGGACAAAAATGAACCCCTGCAAAGCCTTACGTCCCCGCGCACTCCCGCGCACTATCCTATCTCCTCGTCCCTCGATCCTCGGTCCTTCGTCCTCAGTCCTGACCCCTGTCCCCCTGATCCTCACACCAGACCCCCTGCTCTTCCCGTGTCCGTGGTCCGTGACCGTGTCATCGGATTCTTCGATCGTCTTCGAATCACGAAGTCGGCTCCCCTCTGTCTTTACTTCTTCATTGGAAATTCGACATTCGATATTCTGCGGTTCGCTTTTCAACTTGTCTTGAAATCACACCCCAAAAAGCGCTAAAGCGTCGCCGCCCCCACCTGCCTGTACCGGTTCGAAACATAGTCAGCCACCAGGTTAAAGGCCAGGGTGAAAAAGAAGAGCACGATACCGGTGGCAAAAAGGGCATAGTAGTGATCCCCCCGAAAGGGGGCTTCCGCCATCTCGGCTGCGATGCTGGCCGGCAGCGGCCTCACCGGATCAAAGATCGACGTGGGGAACATGGCCGCACCGCCCGCCACCATCAGCACCACCATGGTCTCCCCGATGGCCCGGGACATGCCCAGGATGACCGCCGTGGAAATGCCGGAAATGGAGGCGGGGATGATCACCCTCCAGATCGTCTCCCAGTGTGTGGCACCCAGGGCCATGGAGGCCTCCTTGAGCTCCCTCGGCACGCTGTAGACGGCATCCTCCGAGATGCTGCAGATGGTGGGAACGGACATGAAGGCGAGCATGAGTCCCGCATTGAAGAGATTCAGGCCCACGGCGGCGTTAAACGCGTCCTGCAGGAAGGGGGCCACCACCACCATCCCGAAAAAGCCGATCACCACTGAGGGGAGTGCGGCCAGGAGTTCCACCACCGGTTTCACAATCTCCCGGAACCGGGGGGTGGCGATCTCTGCCAGATAAATGGCCGTCATTACCCCCAGGGGCACGGAGATGACCGATGCCAGGGCGGTCACGGCCAGGGAGGCCACGATCAGTGGAAAGATGCCGAAAAGGGCGGGATCCGAGGTAGGATACCAGAGCCTTCCGAACACAAAATCCCCGACCGACACCTTTTGAAAGAGGGGAACCCCCTCCATGAAAAGAAAAAGCACGATAAGGGCGAGCGTGAGGATGGAGGCAGAGGCAATGCAGAAAAACAAGACCTTGATCCCCTTTTCCGTGGCCATTCGCCTCTGTCCTGTGTGAACGCTCTTCATTTCGATAATCACCCAATGCGCGCCTGCAGCCGCAACCCAATGTAGGCACGGCAGGTCGGGGAAGGGGAAGGTTCAAAGGTTCATACAGCCCCGCTGGTCTCGTGCTCGTGCACGTGGCTCGTGCTCGTCTTCCGTACACGTACACGATACACGTTCACGGTTCTTATGACCTTGGACCCTTGACCAGTGGTCTGACGCAATCAACTCCGCCCTACAACCTCTCGGCAACTTCAAAAGAAGTTTCAGACCAAGACCCTAATAGAGCGGTACAAACCCCGCCTCTGCCACAAATTTCTGGCCCTTCTGGGGATGGAGCACGAAGTTGATGAAATTCAGGGTGTCCCCCTTGGGCCAGCCCGGCGTGAACATGAACAGGGCCCGGCTGATCGGGTAGGTTCCGTTCAACGTGCTTGCCGCGGTCCCTTCCACGTTCTCCACCTTCAGGGCCTTCACCTCTTTGTTCACGTACCCGATGCCGATGTAGCCGATGGCATTCTTGTTCTTGGAGACCGCCTGCACAATGGCCCCGTTGGAGGCCTGCAGCAGGGCGCCGGGGAACACGCGCTCCTTGTTCATGATCAGGCCTTCCCAGGTCTCGTAGGTGCCCGAGGAGGTGTCGCGGGAGATGACCACGATGGGCCGATCCTCGCCACCGACATCCTTCCAGTTCCTGATGCT
>JAFGPH010000036.1 GCA_016926135.1 Deltaproteobacteria bacterium | reverse complement strand
GTCCGGAACTGTATGTCGCCTGCGGCATTTCAGGATCCATCCAGCATCTGGCCGGAATGGCGCAAGCCAGATACGTCGTTTCCATCAACACCGACAGGAAGGCGCCCATGGTCTCCGCCTCCAATGTGGCCTTTATCGGAGACCTGTTTCAAATTGTTCCCATGCTCACCGAGAAGATTCGCAACTATAAAGAGAAGAACCGGCAGAGATAATCGCATCAATCTTGCCGTAGAAGATCTCATCCTCCGCGCTGTAATGAACCAAGCCGCTATAGCCTTTATAGGTCATTGCGTCCTTCATTTCATCACGCCCCTTTCTCTCAGGTGTTTCTCAATCTCGTTCAGGTAGCACCTTTTCATGATGTGGGAAGGGTGCGGACTATGGAACTTGATCATGTTGTCCAGCTGCGCATTATGGAACGCAACCCTTGAGCCTGAAGTCTTCCCTGTCTTTGCCTTTCTTTGGTTCTGCGGGAGGATGTAACCCGGCTGGCATCAAAGGATGAGCACCAGTCCGGGTACGCGCTCGAAGTGCCGGTCCCTGGTGAACAACGGAAGCCCATGCTGCAATGCAACCGAGGCTATCCACAAGTCGTTGGTAGGAATGGGGCTTCCCTTCCTCCTCAGGTCATTGAGTACTGAGGCGTAAAACTCTCCGGTATCTTCATCGATCCCATACAGCCGTACCCTGGGTGCATCCAGGAACTCCGCCAGCTCCTTTCGATTCTCCTTCTCTTTCTTCCCGCCCTTAAAGCCCGAGAGCAATTCGCCGATGCTGATCGCGCATATACCGATCTCCGGTGCCTGCTGCAGCACGGAAACCGCATGATCCTCCCCCTTGAGGGCAGAAGAATAGATATTGGTGTCGATTAGCAGGTTTCTCACGGCCACAATTCCCGATCGATCTTGCGCTCCGAGTCGATTTTCCCTTGGATCTCTTGGAACTCGGCGTCATGCCATTTGCCGAAGAGATGATCCAGATCGTGGTGGACGACCGTATATTTCTTCTGTTTCTTCATCCCGAGACGCTCTTTCAGCGTGTCCAGGATGAACTGATTCGAACTCTTTCCCTCTTGCCTGGCCGCTTTCTTGAGCCTCTCTCCGGTCGTTTCGTCCAGACCCCTCAAGGTAATCGCTTTCATGTAGATACCTCTGTAAGATAAGCCATCTATTATAGATATCATAATGGTATCAAAATATGCATCTGTCAATGGGAAAATGACGGCGAGCCGAAACCCGTTGACTCTGGCTGTCGCTTCCTTCATCATGCCATGCAAGATCAGCCTCGATCGGCCTGCATCATCCAGTCATCCTCTATCTCGATATGCATATTGCTTCCGCGGTGATCTCGCACTCCATGGCAAAATGAGGGTTGCAAATATATCATCCGGGCCTCGTTCTCCCAGGAGAGGATGACCTGCATCACGGACGAATCCGAAGTGGTTTATAGATCCAAGGACGCGAAGAGCGAGAAAAGCTTCGACGCCTTAGAGTGGTTGGCCGACATGTGGAAAAACAGGAGGTCATAAAAAAGATCCTCAAACACCTCGGTCTCTGGGACATCAAACCCAGGCCTCCACCCTTGATGCCCAATGCTCAGATGCTATCCACCGAGCCCCATATCGATTATTCAGCCCGCCCTGGCGCGACTGGTTTTTGTTCGTGAGGTATGGGCCACACACCGCCGACGATTGGCCTCCTTAGGTAAGGGATCGGTGATCGGTCTGGGCCAGGGAGTCGCAGGTCTCCCCTTCCGATAACGGGCTTTATGTCGACCCGGTGAGCCCTGCGGATGTCGCTGTCTGACTGTGAAATCAACATGCGGCCTGGAGGGTGATCTCCGCCCCTTTCTCCCTCAAAATGCCTTCCGTCACTAAAGATCAGGCTTCCGCAGCTTTCCGTTCGTTACGGACCATATCATCCGTTGTCGCCACGGCCAGTACAAGCCCCCGGACCCCAGCATGAAGTGCCCATCACTCTCTTGACACACAAGGGCGGATTCCCTTATACTCCCACAAATCTGAAGCGAGTTCTTATCACAATCACACAATCACACACCTCACCCTGTCAAAAGCGGATGGGGTCCGCGTCCCGCGAGATTCCGCCAGGACACGACTTCGGTCTCTTTGCGTTTGTGATTTTCTTTGCCAGCATAGACTAGGCAGGCTCGAGGCTTGGGCGGCCTGGCAAGTTCCAACCAGTAGTCAATCCCCTTAAAGTAATCGCTATTCACGGTCTGGCCTGACTTCACCTCGATCGGAATCAGATTGCCGGCCTCCTCGATTATCACATCCACCTCATGGCCTGCACGATCTCTCCAGAAATAGAGATTCGACATGACGCCTCGATTAAATCGGTGCTTGATCATCTCGCTTATCACCCAATTCTCAAACAAGGCCCCTCTCTGCGGGCACGTTTCGATCTGCTCCGGTTTGTGCATGCCAAGGAGCCATATCGCCAATCCCGTGTCATGGAAATATAGTTTGGGCGTCTTGATGATCCGCTTACTGAAATTGCGATGATGGGGTTGGAGCAGGAAAACGATATAGGCCGCCTCCAAAATGGAAATCCATGCCCTGGCGGTATTGTGGGTGATTCCCGCGTCTGCGGCAAGCTGGGAGAGGTTGAGCAGTTGCCCAACCCGTCCCGCGCACAAGCGCACGAATCGTTGAAAAACACTCAGGTCCCTGACATTGACCATTTTCCGCACGTCTCTTTCGATGTAGGTCTGCATGTAGTTGGCATTCCAAACGGACGGATCGAGGTTCCGGTCATGGACGGGCGGATAGAGTCCGCGAAACAGCACCTCCTCAAGAGCGGGAGGTTTGCCTGCGTACGCCTCTCCGCATGTGAAGGGGAGCAACTGAACCATGGCGATTCGACCGGCTAGTGACTGGGTAACTCCAGCCAGCAACCCAAATTGCTGTGAACCGGTCAGGACAAAACGCCCCATTTCAGACGAAGCGTCGAGGACCCCCTGAAGGTACGAAAAGAGTGCGGGGCAGTTCTGGATTTCATCCAGGACAGCACCCTCGTGGTATTTCTCAAGAAAGCCACGCGGGTCGGTCGTGGCCAATTCACGATTATCGGGGTTTTCAAGCGATACATAAGGTCTGTCCGCAAACAGGTACCTTGCCAGAGTCGTCTTGCCGGATTGCCGAGGTCCTGTCAGCGCTATGGCAGGATAGCCCTTGACCAGGTCTCTCACCGATCCTTCTATGTCTCTCTTGATCATGGCTGACCTTGTATCGCAAGGAATGCTGATTGTCAATTAAATTGACAATCAGCATATTGTGGTGCAGGGATTCAAGTTTTTCACATGCCATGTCCGCCAGAATCATCTTCGAGCATCCTTGGATTCGAGAAGAAGTGAAACCCGCCCCCCACCCCGGATGGCCAAGACGCAGCCCCTATACCCCGGCACATCTGAAGCGAGTTCTTATCGCCCTATCACCTCACCCTACACGAGACTCAGCGGGCCGGGGTCTATGCCCTGTTCGATAAGCCACTCATGGATGGCATCATACAGCAGCCGGTAGTAACGGAGCGAACCGCCCAGGCCGCGCCTGCCGAAATAGTAGTTGATCTCCAGAATCAGGGGCCGGGGGGCGGGATCCGCTGTGGAGAACACGAAATCCATGGCGGCCAGGTTGATCCCGGACTCTTCGCTGAATCGAAGGGCCTCGGCTCGTCCCTTTTCCTGAAGGTCTTCCCTCCACTGCGTGTCGATCCAGGCGTTCCGGCCGGCGGAAATCACAAGCTCATCGGCGCGCTCCGGCCTTTTCCAGTAGGAGAGCGCCTTCCTTCCAAGAATCACCACCCGGAGGACATTTCCGTCGCAGGGAATACAGTCTTGAGAAATGAACCCGGAATCCCCGCATCTTTCTATCTCCCGCAGCACAAACTCGATCCGGGTCATCTCCCCAATCAGATAGACGCCGGTCCCCTCATGGGAGAGGTCTCTCTTCAGGAAAAAAGGCATCCGATGGGGAAGGTCTCCCGAATGACGCAGGTAATCACGGAAATCACGGACCGACCCCCACCGCATGGTCGCCGGGTGGGGCCACCCCATTCTTTCGAAAAGAACACTTTGCCCCCTCTTGCCCGTGTACCGGAACCTCATGTCGTAGTTCGGAAAAACGACACCGGGGCAAGTCTCGACGGCCCGGTAGAGCGTAACGGGGCACCCCTGGGGCAGAAGAATGGCCTCGGCATCCTCGATGAGGGACAGGTCTTCTCTCGTGATTTCTCTGTCTCCCAGGATGATCTGCGCATCTGCGGCAAAGCAGGGATGAAAGGACAGGATCATTTGACTTTGTCTCCCCTGGTCACTATAGTCTATCTGAGCACGGTGCGTGAAGAGAAGAGATTCGCAGAGCATTTTTTCATCATTCCGACAAACAGACATAGCGACATGCGGGACCTGATCCGGCATTCATCGCTTATCCGGATTCCGACCCGGATTGCATCCGGGGTTCGCTCCGGCCGAAATGACCTCATGTATTCCCCGGTGAATCACGCGTCCGATGGGGGAGTGGACAATGCCTATTTTCGAGTTTCGTTGCATGGAATGCGGTAACGTTTTCGAGAAGATCCTCTTCCGGTCCGATGAGTCTGTGGAGATGGCCTGCCCGGATTGCAGGTCGGAATCCCTGGAGAGGGTCGTCAGCAGGACCAGCCACGTGATGGCCCGGGGGGTTGGAGAGCAACCCCGGATCACCACCCGCTCGTGCGCATCCGGTGGTTCCTGCATGTCCCTGGACATACCGGGTCCTACCAAGTGAATCCCAGCCACACGCTGACCGATGAAGACAGGACGCTCCTGCGGGAATTATTTGAAAGCGAAGTGGCGCCAAAGCTGGGCAGGCTCCAGGCCCGACTCGGGAATATCGGCTGCGAGTTTGCCGGACCCCGCTACCGGAACTGGCAGATTCACTTCAGGTCCCGGGGGGATGATTTCGAGATTGTGGATTTCGAGTATGATGAAGAGGGGTGCGGCATCGACCTGGATTTGTGACTGAAAGGTTCAAGGGACAAGGGGCATGGTGCAGGGGGGAAAGCACAAGCGAACCGCAGAATATCGAATCCAGAATATCGAATGTCGAAGGAAGGATTTGCTGAAGCGTTGACCTTGAATGAGCCCCTGATAGAGGCCTAACCTCTGCCCCCTCTGTGATCTCTGTGAGAGATATTTTTCATGCTGGTGGGAAGATTTCAGGGAAGAGACATCATCGACAAGCCTGCCTGCCCCTTTTGCGGCAGTTTGCTGGAAAGGCCCGGGGAGCGTCCCCGTGGAGAGATGCCGCTGGGCCGGTGTTCCTGTGGGGCCGTCTTTGCCTGTGACGTGACGGGGCACAATCTGGGAACAGCCATGAGCGAGGCCCTGGTGGCTGCCTGCGGCGGAAACTGGGATGCAGCCTGGGATCTCCTGCCGGAAGAAGACTACCTGGAAAAACAGGTCCAGCATTACGACCCGGAGACCCACCTCATCATTTACGGCGGTGTGCATCAGGGAAGGCGCATTGCCGGCACCCTTCTCTTCATCCGGCTGCAGAAACAGCTCTGCCTGCCTCAAAATGAAAAGGAGGTTTTTTCCCGCACACCCCCACCTGCCGCCAGGGGAAAGAAATCGTTCTCCAAAAAGGAAGTGGAGGCCCTGGTGGCGGCCTACGATCTCGAGCCGCTCCTCTGCGCGGCAGCCGAGGACAAGAGAATCCTGAGGGACCTGAGGCGATTGCTTTACTCCGCAGACCCACTCCTTCTCAGAAGGGCCGCGGAGGCTCTCGGAAAAGTTTCTTCCGTCATTGCCCGGTCGGATCCCGAATCCATTACGAAGCTTCTTCAGGGCCTTTTTTCTTCCGTCACGGACACAGCCGCCTCAAGCTGGGGCGCACTGGATGCCATCGGCGAGATCCTGGCTTGCCAACCGGATCTGTTTTCCGGATTCCTCCCCCAGCTCATTCACCTCTCTCGAACCCCCTCGATCCTGGAGGGCGTCCTCCGGGCTCTGGGAAGGATTGCGGAATCCAGAGCCGATCTTTTGGAGAGTCTCTGCCCCCGGATCCTGCCCTTTCTCATGCACCCGGAGCCAGCGGTACGAGGAACCGCAGCCCAGATCCTCGGAACCCTGAGGGCGGTCGCAGCCAGGGAAACCCTTGAAAAACTCCGGGATGACGAGGCCGAGATGAATGTCTACCGGCAAGGGGGCCTTCAGCCCACAACCGTCGGCCGACTGGCCGCGGAAGCCTTGAGCAGGATATGAAAGTCCGATTCCTGTTTTCTTCCCCGGAGGGCGACATCCCGGCGGACGAGCCCCTTCTTGCCAGGCGATTCCTGGTCAATCCTTTGGAGGAGCATCCCTCTCTGAAACTGAAAGACTATTTCCGGGCCATCGAGCATTTTCTTTTTGTGAGGCAAAAGGAAGCCCTGAGCGATCTCCTGAGCCGGAAGTGGCAAAGGCCGGTTCATGCCGGAGATCTCGATGAGGCCCTGATCCGAAGTGAAAAACACGGCACCCTGTATCACCTGGCAAGCGTGGAGATCCTGGCATCCGGATCAAGGGCAAGATTTACGCTGAGCACGGCCGTATCCGAGATCAATCGGCAATGGCTGGCCAGGGAGTTCGAGACCATCCGATTCCTTCAGGAATCCTTGCATTTGCCTTGCCTGCCGGAGGCCTATTTTCTGGATGCGCTGGAGTGGGAGACGGCCAGAGGCCCTGCAGCACTGAGCCTCATGATGGGTGAATGGTTTGAAGACTATCACGAATGGCACCTCAACCGGTCTGAATCCGGGGAAGCGGACCTGATCATCTGGGACCACCGGAGGGGCTACCGAAAGGCAGGGAGCCGGGAAAGCCGTGAGATCTATTTTCAGGCATCCCGGATCCTCACCCTCTACTACAATATGAGTACCTCCCTCCACATCCACCCCTGGCACCATGCGGCAGGGGATTTTGTGGTGAAGAGCGCAGGGGAAGTCGTGGACGTTAGGCTCACCACGGCCCGCGGATATGAGCCGCTCGTGATCTTCAGCGAGGATCAAGACATCAACCCGGTGATGGCCCTGCTTTACTTTTTCCTGGACCTGAGCTTTCGCATGCGGCTGGATCGATGGGGGGGCGTGGGAGAGATGGCCTGGGCAGGGGATTCCTGTGTGAAACCTTCCGTAGAGGGGTTCCTCCAGGCCCTGCGCGAGATGGAGACGGAGGGCCGTTACGGTCCCGGAAGCGTCGATGATTTCCGCTCTCTGCTGCGAACCTTTGGAGAGCAAGATTTCCTGCGTCTCTATCGTACCTTCTTTGAGGCTTATCGAAGGGAGAGTGCGGAAATGGTCAAGGTGGCCGAGAGGGAGATCGAGGGCCACTGCCGTTCACTCTATGGCGTTATTCAGACCCTTCCCGGATGAGCAGGTCCAGGGGAGTGGTGATGACCTTGGAGACCGAGATCAGGAGCGACGCCTTTTCCGCGTCTTTTTCCCCCTCGCTTTCCAGAAGTTCCAGAGACAGACCGTAGAGGGATCGGTACACGCCGTCCAGATCGAAGACCGGATAGGATTCACCGGCCTGAAAGCCCGACTTTGCGCACACACGTGTTTTCCCGTGAATCCTTGCGGGAATCCCGTACACCCGGCAGGTGATGGGTCGGTGGGTATACAGCACGCAGTCCTGTTCTTCATTGAGCAGCGGACAACGAATCCTTTCCGCAGCCATGATGTAGTTCTGCATCTGAGGATCCTCCCAGTGGAGCTGCATCTTTTTCTCCAGCCTGCGTAAGCCCCGTTCCATTTCATTGCATCGAAGCAGTGCGGCCTTTTGCACCTCCGGATCCAGACGATGGAAGTGGTTCTGAAGATAAGCCGCTTCGATCAAAAAAAGGCCGAAAACGGCATGGCAGCAATCGGAGCACCCCTTTCGGCACTTCAGGGATTCACCGCGTTCCCGGGCCATAGCCGCGAAGGATCGATCGGCCCTGTCCGCCAGCAGTTCGTAGCTTCGAAGAAGTTGAGCGAGGTGCATGGTTTCCCTGAATGGGACAAAAAATGCTGCCCCTCAGCCCGGGGCAGCATGCAGTGCAAGTGGATTCAGCCGGCCAAAGACACGGATCGGGCTAATGGATCTTGCTCCGGAGTTCTTTGCCCGCCAGAGGGTTGTACAGCTTCGTGATGGCAAACTTCATGACATCCAGGGTCTGGAGATTGAAGATAATGTCCATCAGGGTCAGCTGGGCGGATTCGGGAAGCACGCACTCATTGGAGGCAGTGAATTCGAGATCCGGGAAGCCTTTTTTGAGCTTCTTCTGGTCCTTTTCGCTCATTGCCACCTGAACGGCTTTTTTCCCTTCGATCTCCTGGATATGGCTACCCAGGCCCAATCCCTCCAGTTTTTTGATCTGCTCTTCATTCAGAAAGACGTTGATGCAGTAGTCAGCCATGGGAAAATACCTCCTTATGATAAGTTCTTTCTGCTCCGTAACGGGTAAGGGACATGAAATCTGAATCTCTTTGATCTGGATGGCATCCGGAGGGTGATTTTGAGTATCATGATATAGTACGAGCATGAAACGCTTGTCAAGCTTCTACCCTTTCCCCCGGTAGGGGTCCAGTTTCCTGATAAAATCGGGATGGGCCTCAAACCCGAGGGAGACGGCCTTGTCCAGATGCTCGATCGCCTTGCCGTACTCCCCCTTGGAACTGTAGGCCACGGCCAGGTTGTTGTGCCCAAGGCCGAAGTCGGGAGCCATAGCCACCAGCTTTTCCCCGGTTTCGATTGCTTGATCCACATCCTCTTTCTGCAGATATGCATTCGCCAGATTGTTCCAGGCCTGCGCAATGTTCGGGTTCAGCTCGATGGCCTTCTCCAGAGCCGCGATCGCCTCCTCGGTTTTTCCCATTTGAAGGCAGGCAAACCCCAAATTTGCATACCCTCTGGCATATCTCGGCTCCAGTTCGACGGCCCTCCGGTTGGCATCAGCCACCAGATGCAGGTCGCCTTTCTTGAAGTAGACATACCCGAGGTTCACCCAGGCCTCGAACATGCGGCCGCTGTTGGAAATGGCCTCCTTGAAGGCCTCGATCGCCTCATCCAACCGGCCCTGCTCCATCATGGAGACACCCAGGTTGTAGGAGGTGCTGGCACACTCCGGGTTCTCGGCCAGAATCCTCTTCTGCCGCGCGATGAACAACTCCGAATCAAGCGGTTCCTTCATCTCTTCCCCTTCCCGGATCGCCGATCCGGGACACCCCCGCTCTTCTCGATCCGATTCTGCAACCGAAACAGCAAGGGATCGCCGTTCGACTCCGAACGGCAACCCCTTGCATCCTGCAATCCGGTTCAAACCAATAGAACGAGTCCTAGTGATCCTCCGTCTGCCCCCGCCCCTTGAGGCCGTACATGGTGCTGCTCCCGGTGGAGAAGTAAATCATCTGCTCTTCATTCACCAGCGCGGTAGCGGCCTTCTTGATATCTCGGGTCTTGGCATCCGGTATTTTTTCCTTGACGCCCTTCTCCATGTCGCTGAAGTAGAATTTGGTCTTCTTGTTGGTCTGGGCGAATTCGAGGATTGCCTTTTTCAGCTCTTCCATCGTATCACTCCTTCCCTCAAACAACCGGGTTTAGTCAACGCCTCCCAATGCCTTGGAGACCGCCCAAGAGGCATCCGTATACTTGAACTGGGTGGAGGTCCTATAGGTGTCATACTGAAGTCGATAATCGTCAATCAGGTGTTCGGTAAACGGGAGACCGCACTTATCGAAGAACCTTTCCCAGCCGATTCTCTCCGCCCAGTCCCCGATTCTCTCATATTTCCTGGCATCCTTTGCGTATGCCTCGACAATCTGTTTCACCGACTGGCAGACTTCCGGGAAACGCGGGAAGTTGTTCGGGAGAGCCGGGATCACCACCTTGGAGAATTTGGGCGGGCTGATCCGGTTCGACACCTTGCCGCCCGCCATCACGGTCACACAATCCCCCGGACCGTCGGAAAGCGGAAGCGCCATGCACATGGTGTAGCAGTTGCCGCAGAACATGCAGCGCTCCTCTTTGATCTTCACGGCCTTCTTTCCTCCCTCGGTCTTGGTGGGCGAGATGGCCGCCGTGGGGCAGGCCGCAATCACGAGAGGGATCTCGCACACGCTTTCCAGCACCTCGCCGTCCACGATGGGGGGTTTCCGGTGGTATCCCAGGAGGGCGATATCGGAGCAGTGGACCGCGCCGCACATGTTCAGGCAGCAGGCCATGGAGACCCTCACCTGGGCCGGCAGGGTCATGCTCTGAAAGTAGTCAAACAGCTCGTCCATGACGGCCTTAACCATGGAGGAGGCATCCGTGGCCGGCGTGTGGCAGTGCAGGTAGCCCTGGGTGTGCACGATATTGGTCACGCCGGCGCCCGTCCCGCCCAGGGGGAACTTGTAACTGCCGGTTACGTGTTTCCTGCTCATGAGGTCTTTCTTCAGGGCCTCGGCCTTTTCAAGGCTTTCCACCATGAACTCTATATTGTTCCGTGTGGTGAAACGAAGATAGCCGCCGCAATGCTTGTCGGCAATCTCGCACATCTCACGAACGTTCTCCACGGTCATGAAACGGCAACCCCCGACCCGGACCGTGAACACCTTGTCCCCGGTCTCGGAGACGTGCACCAGCACACCGGGCTCCAGGATCTCATGGTATTTCCATTTCCCGTAATTCTTCTGAATGACGGGCGGGAAATACTGCCAGAAGTGCCTCGGCCCCATGTCCGTGAGCCGGTTCTCCATCGGTTTTTGCGGATTGTATAGACCCAGTTTCTCTTTGGAAAGTGCCATCGTTCGTACCTCCTATCTCTTGTGTCGGGAGCGATAATCGTTGATGTCTCTCTTCCATCCGCCGGGCACATCCTCCTCTTTCCAGAAGATGTAGGGATTGGAGCGCGGTTCCTTCACGAACTGAGGCATGGCGGGGATCTTCAGGACTTCCATGAGTTTTCGAATGCCCTGCCGCTGAATCAGTTCTCCCAAGCGCTCCCGGTTCTTGCCCTCTTCCATCCACCACTCCCAGACCGGCTCGATCACGTTCTCTTTGATGTTTTCATAAGGAGGTTCCGCCTTCATGAAGGGGACGGTCAGAAGAGACATCTGCGCGCCTTCCAGGATAGGGGCCTTGGCACCCAGCAGGATGCTCACTCCCGTATCTTTTCCGGGCCTCAGGGCCTGCGGCATCACGTTGATGCAGTGCATGCAGCGGGTGCATTCCTTGTCGTCGATCTTGAGGGTGTTTCCCTCCATCCACATGCACCCGGTGGGGCAGAGGTCGATCACCTCTTTTTGAATGTCGAATTTACCCCAGTCTTTCCCTGCGTGGGCCCCCGCGTTGGGCTTGATCTCGCCTGCCACATAGGCGGCGACCGCCTTCTGGTCGATCCGGATGTTGTCGCGCCAGGTCCCGATAAAGGACATATCCGCCCGTGCAATCGAGGCCACGCAGCAGTTGGGGCATCCGTCGAATTTGAACTTGAACTTGTAAGGGAAGGCAGGGCGATGCAACTCGTCCTGATAGTTGTTGGTCATTTCATAGCACATATCCTGGGTGTCATAGCATGCCCATTCGCAGCGGGCCCTGCCGATGCAGCAGGACGGGGTGCGCAGATTGGAGCCGGAACCGCCCAAATCCTGATCCAAAACATGGGTCAGTTCAAAAAAGACGGGTTCCAGCTGTTCGGTGGTAGTCCCCAGGAAGATGATGTCGCCTGTGGATCCGTGGAAGTTCATCATACCGCTCCCCCGGTACTCCCACAGATCGCAAAGGCTTCTGAGGTACTCCGAGTTGTAGAACTTGCTGGCCGGCTGGTTCACACGCATCGTATGGAAGTGTGCGATGGAGGGAAAATCCTGCTGAAGATCGGAATACCTGCCGATAACCCCCCCGCCGTAACCGAACACGCCCACGATCCCGCCATGCTTCCAGTGAGTCTCGCCGTCCACAAAGGAAAGCTCCAACTGGCCTAGCAGGTCTTCCACCACGTCCCGATCGATCAGAAGTTTATCCTGCCCCAGCTTCCGTCTGCGAAGGGCCTCCCGTTTTGCGTCGGCCACGAAGCTCGGCCAAGGCCCTTTTTCCAGATCATCGCACATGGGGGTTTTGTGCTTGATCTTGAATGCCTTGAGCTCTTCTTCCGTATAATTTTTCAGCTCTGCGTCGGAATAGATGCGGAGCTCATCGTATTTCAACTCCTTCTGCGGTTGCTTCGGTTCGAAAGCCATTATCCACGCCTCCTCTTGAAGAAAAAATGGTTTCGTCTGGGCTCCATAGGGGGCAAGCCCAATCCATCAGCGCTGTCGAACTCCCTCACCTCCTCCCTCCCAAATCAATTTTAAAAATATCCTCTATTTCCGTTGGATTAACAAACCTCTTGGCAGTTTGAGAAACGGTCCCCCCTCTCAAATGAAGCCCCATCGGTAATCCCTGCACGGACACCCGTCGCCATCCGGATGAAATACCCAATTGGTGCTAGAAATACGGGACTGACGAATCAGGGATCAGATCTTACGCCCGGGGAAATGAGCGCGATCTCTAATGTCCCTGGTACATAAGGATTCTCACACACTGGGAAAAAATAGAATTTAATTTATAGTAAGAAGTCCCTTTTAGTGTCAACAGAAAAATCTCCTGTGCGGGCCTCCCGCAGAGATTCGATGGAGCGCACAGGCTGCGACGCAGGCAAGGCGTATTGACAATCCGGCGGCAACGATCTATAGCGCTAGACCATCATGCAGTTACAGCGCCCTCGCATAACTATTTCCGCACTGAAGGGAGGAGCCGGAAAGACGATTGTCTCCCTGGGACTCACCTCTGCGTGGAGCCTGAAAGGACAGAGGGTTGCGGTGTTCAAGAAAGGCCCTGATTTCATTGATTCCGGATGGCACGCCTTTGCTTCCGGGTCGCCCTGCTACAATCTGGACCCCTTCCTCATGACGGATGTGGAGATCCGCCGCTCCTTCCTAACCCATTCCCGGGAGGCATCCGTTTCGGTGATTGAGGGCAACCGCGGGCTTTTCGACGGGGCCGACCTGGAAGGCTGTTGCAGCACGGCCGAGTTGTGCAGAATGCTCCATAGCCCCGTTTTGCTCGTGGTGGACGTCACCATGGCCACGCGGACGGTGGCTGCCCTCGTGATGGGCTGCCAGCGCTTCGACCCCGAGCTGAGGGTTGCCGGAGTCATCCTGAACCGGGTAGCCGGATCGCGGCAGGAGTCCCTGATCCGGAATGCGGTGGAGTATTACTGCGCACTCCCTGTTGTGGGCTCGGTGCCCAAACTCAAAGGGAATGTCTTTCCCGAAAGACACATGGGCCTGGTTCCGCATCTGGAGCGGGCCTTTGCCGAAAAGGCCGTGCAGTGGGCCAGGGAAACGGTCGAGCGCTGCCTGGATCTGGAGGCCATCTGGAAAATCGCCCACGAATCGGTACCTCTCGGAGAGCCGGATTCGGAGGAATTGCCTCAGGGGGTTTCTGGGGAACCGGTAGTTCCTTCCCCTCGCATCGGGGTGATCCGGGACAGTTCATTCTGGTTCTACTACCCCGAGAATCTCGACCAGCTGCGGAGACTGGGCGCGAGGGTCCAGGAGATCCGATCCATGGAGGACAGGGCCCTCCCGGAACTGGATGCCCTTTACATCGGGGGCGGCTTTCCCGAGATGCAGGCCAAGGCCCTTTCAGACAACGGGACCTTCAGGGAGTCGATCAAACAGGCCGTCGAGAAAGGGCTCCCTGTCTATGCCGAATGCGGGGGCCTCATGTACCTGGGAGAAATCCTGATCGTAGGAGAAAAGCATTACCCGATGGTAGGCGCCGTCCCCCTTACCTTCCTCCTGGATGAAAAGCCTCAAGGCCATGGCTATACCATGCTGGAAGTGACGAAACGAAATCCTTATTTCCCCGTCGGAGCGGTGCTCAAAGGACACGAATTCCATTACTCCAGGGTGGTGGGAAGCCCCTCCGGACAACTGGATACCGTCTTTAAGGTGCTGAGGGGGCACGGTCTGGACGGAAAACGGGATGGCTTGTGCAAGAAGAACCTCCTGGCCACCTACACCCACCTCCACGCCGGGGGGAACTCGCAGTGGGGAAGAGGCCTTTTCCAGGCCGCCCTTTCTTATGCGCGTCAAAAAGCAAAGATTTTTTCGGACGTCCAGGAAAAGAAGGATTGACATTGCAGGCAATATACGTTATACAAAAAGACTAACATTGATTTAAATTATTGAAATAATTAACAAAAGGAGGTCACAGGGTATGCCAGCAGTGGAATTTGAAGGCCAAACCTTCAATGTGGATGAAGACGGCTTCATCGATGATTTCAACAACTGGAACAAGGTATGGGTCCAGTACGTAAAACAAACCGAGGGGATCGAGGAGCTGACCCAAGAGCACTGGAAGGTGATCGAAGTGCTCCAGGACTATTACAAGAAAAACGGTATTGCGCCCATGGTCAGGATTCTTTCGAAGGTGACAGGGTTCAAGCTGAAGTACATCTACGAGTTGTATCCATCGGGCCCGGGCAAAGGCGCCTGCAAGATGGCAGGGCTCCCCAAACCCACCGGATGCGTGTAATATCGGCGATCTACCTGTTTCTTGCCAGAAAAGGGGTACCGTGAAGGTAATATTCCTTCACGGTACCCCTTATTTTTCGCCGCCTCAAAAACCTCTGTGCACTCCGTGAGAGATCTTTCTTATTTCCTGCGGTTCTCCGGCCTCAGGGCCCTCACCGCAGCGCCCGCGCGCCACATTTCGGAATTTCTGATCTCCTCCAGTTCTTTGTTGAGCTTCTCGCGATAGTCCGGGGCGCTGTTGGACTCCAGCACGATCTGCGTCTCCTTCCCTGAAACCACGCTCTGATAGAGATCTTCGAAGACCGGCGCCACGGCGTCCCGAAAGCGGCCTTTCCAGTCCAGGGCCCCTCGCTGCGCCGTGGTGCTGCAATTGGCATACATCCAGTCCATCCCGTTTTCCCCCACCAGGCGGATGAGACTCTGCGTCAGTTCCTCCACCGTCTCGTTGAAGGCCTCGCTCGGGGTGTGCCCATTCTTGCGGAGCAGATTGTACTGTGCCTCCATGACACCGGCCAGGCAACCCATCAGCACGCCGCGTTCCCCGGTAAGGTCGCTGTGGACCTCCTTTTCAAAGGTCGTGGCGAAGAGGTACCCCGACCCAATGGCGATGCCCAGGGCAAGCGTCCTCTCCTTGGCCCTGCCCGTGAAGTCCTGAAACACGGCGAAACTCGAATTGATGCCGCTCCCGTCCAGAAAGTTGGTGCGAACCGTTCTCCCCGAACCCTTGGGGGCCACCAGGATAACGTCCACGTTCTTGGGAGGGATGACCCCGGTCTGCTCCTTGTACACAATGGAAAAGCCGTGAGAAAAATACAGCGCATCTCCTTCGTTGAGGCAGGCCTTCACCTGGGGCCATGTGGCCATCTGTCCGGCATCGGAGAGAAGATAGAGGATCATCGTCCCCTTCCTGGCCGCCTCTTCAATCGGAAAAAGGGTCTTGCCCGGCACAAAGCCGTCCTGGACCGCCTTGTTCCAGTAAAAGGGTTCCTCCTCCCTCTGGCCTATGATGACCTCAAATCCGTTGTCCCGCAAATTCAGGGCCTGGCCGGGCCCCTGGACACCGTACCCCAGGACGGCAATTCGTTCGTTCTTGAGCACCTCTTTTGCCTTGCTCAGTGAAAATTCCTCCGAGGTGATCACTTCCTCCATCGTACCGCCAAAGTCGATCTTTGCCATATCCGTTCCTTTCTACTTTTTTTCCCGGGCCAGGGCCACGGGCCCTGTCCTCGCGATTTCTTTGATCCCCAGAGGTTTCAGGAGCTTCAGGAAGGCGCTGATCTTACCCTCATCGCCCGTCACCTCCAGGGTATAGTACTCCGTGCCGACATCCACGACCGTGGCCCGGAATATATCCGCCATCCTGAGGATTTCGGCCCGGCTTTCAGGCTTCGCCCTCACCCTGAGGAGCGCGGTTTCCCGCTGCACAAACTCGGTGTCCGTGAAGTCCCAGACCTTGATCACATTGATCAGCTTGTTGAGCTGTTTCTTGATCTGCTCCAGGATGGACAAATCCCCCACGGCCACCATGGTGATCCTGGAGGTCTCGGGATCCGTGGTTTCGGAAACGCAGAGGCTGTCGATGTTGAATCCCCGCCCGCTGAAAAGCCCGGCCACGCGGGAGAGCACCCCGGGCTGATTGTCCACCAGCATGGAGAGGATGTGCCTTTTGGTATCGCCGTTTGCCATTTTTTTCACTCGCCCGCTTCGCTAGAGCCCGCAGAGTTCACTGAGAAAGGAATGCTATTGGGCAGCAAAACCCTGTGTCTCCGTGATCTCTGTGAGAGAAGAATTCAAACGTTTTATTGCCCACCACAATTGCACGGGCCGTCCTCACGTCAGCAGCATGTCCGTAATCGGTTTCCCCGCCGGCACCATGGGATAAACGCACTCCTCCCTTTCCACGACGAATTCCATGATCACCGTCCGCGGGGTGGAGAGCCCTTCCCGGAGCACCGCCTCCACCTCGTCGGGCCGGGTGGCCCGCAGTCCCACGGCGCCGTAAGCCTCTGCCAGCTTCACAAAGTCGGGGGCATGATCCATGTCCGTGCAGGAGTAGCACCGGTCATAGAAAAGCTCCTGCCACTGGCGGACCATCCCCAGATAGCGATTGTTCAGGATCACGATCTTGACGGGAAGACCGTACTGGACCGCCGTCGCCATCTCCTGAATGTTCATCTGGATGCTCCCGTCCCCCGCGATGTCCACCACCAGCTTGTCCGGACGGGCCATCTGGGCCCCGATCGCGGCGGGAAAACCGAATCCCATGCAGCCGAGCCCGCCGGAGGTGATAAAGGTGTTGGGCTCTTCGAAGTGATAGAACTGGGCCGCCCACATCTGGTTCTGCCCCACCTCCGTGGTGATGATCGCCTCCCCCCGGGTGAGTTCGTGGAGTTTTTCCACCACATACTGGGGTTTGATGTTGCTGCACGATTTCTGGTCATACCGGAGCGGGTTGGTTTCCTTCCACTTTTGGATCTCCAGAAGCCAGGGTTTCCGAAGAGCATTCAGATTTCCCATGTCCTCCTTTTCCATCAGCTGGTTGAGATTGCCGAGGGTGATCCTGCAATCCCCCACAATGGGGACCGCCACCGGGATGGTCTTTCGGATGGAGGTGGGGTCGATGTCGATGTGCACGATCTTCGCCTTGGGGGCGAAGCCTTCGACGTGGCCGGTCACCCGGTCATCGAACCTCACCCCTACGGCGATCAGGAGATCGCATTCCGCGGAGGACATATTGGCGCTGTAGGTCCCGTGCATCCCGATCAGGCCCAGCCACAGGGGGTCTTTCGCGGGAAAGGCCCCTAATCCCATCAGGGTGCTCGCCACAGGGGCCTGAATCTTCCGGGCAAAGGCCCGGAGTTCCTCTGCGGCCCGGGACAGGATGACCCCGCCGCCGGTCAGGATCATGGGCCTCCGACTCTCTTTGATCACCTTCAGGGCCTTGGGCAGCTGTTTGGTGTTGGGCTCGTACGTAGGGCTGTACGACCTCAGGTTGATATCCTCCTTTTCAACCTTGTAGACCGCACTTCCCTGGAGCACGTCCTTGGGCAGATCCACCAGCACGGGGCCGGGCCTTCCGGATCGGGCGATGTGGAAGGCCTCCCTCAGAATCCGCGCCAGATTTTCCACCTTGTTCACCAGGTAGTTGTGTTTCGTGCAGGGTCTGGTGATCCCCACGATGTCCACTTCCTGGAAGGCATCGTTCCCGATCAGGCGGGTGGGCACCTGCCCCGTGAGAATCACCACCGGGATGGAATCCATGCATGCCGAGGCGATTCCGGTCACGGTGTTGGTCGCCCCCGGCCCGGAGGTGACCAGGCATACCCCTACCTTTCCGGAGGCCCTCGCATAGCCGTCCGCGGCATGGATGGCGCCCTGCTCGTGCCGCACCAGGATGTGTCGGATGGACGCCTTTGCCAACTCGTCGTAGATATCGATGGTCATACCGCCGGGGTAGCCGAAAACCACTTCGACCCCCTCTTCCTGCAGCACCTGCAAAACGATCTGTGAGCCTTTCAGTTTGATGGTCGTTCCTCCCCAATTTCGTGATTCGTGTTCGTGATTCGTGTCCGAAAGACAGGTAAAAGGTCAAAGGATAAAGGTTAAAGGATTGAAGATGTTTTTTCTCTTTCCTTTGTCCTTTCTCCTTTATCCTTGTTCCTTTCCGCCTTCCGACTCCTGGCTCCTGACTCCTGGATTCTGGATTCTGTCTTCTTGTCTTCTGACTTCTGTATTCTCTCTTCTGTCTTCTCTCCCCTCACTTCACCACCGCTCCCTCGCTGCCGGAGGAGACGCTCTTGGCATATCGCGCCAGGTACCCGGTTGTGATCTTGGGGCGGGGTTGCCGCCAATCCTGGAGGCGTTTCCGGATCTCCTCGTCACTCAGCTTCAAATCGATCCTCCGGTTCGGGATGTCGATGGCCACGGTGTCCCCGTTCCGAACAGCTGCAATGGGACCCCCTTCCATGGCCTCCGGAGAGACGTGACCGATCGACGCCCCGCGGGTGCCCCCCGAGAAGCGTCCGTCCGTGATGAGGGCCACGTGGGCATCCAGACCCATCCCGGCAATGGCGGAGGTGGGCGTCAGCATTTCCCTCATGCCCGGTCCCCCTTTGGGGCCTTCGTACCGGATGATGAGGACATCCCCCTTCCGGATCTCTCCACCCAGGATCGCCTCCGTTGCGGCATCCTCCGTATCGAAGACCCTGGCCGGGCCTTGGTGTCGAAGCATTTCCTCACGCACCGCAGACTGCTTCACCACGCAGCCTCCGGGGGCGAGGTTTCCGTACAGAATGGCAATCCCGCCCTCGGCACGGTTGGGGTTCTTCAGGGGCCGGATCACCTGAGGATCCAGCACGACCGCACCGGCGATGTTCTCGCTCACGGTCTTGCCGGTCACGGTCAGGGCATCCCCCCGCAGAAGGCCCGCGACGGAGAGCTCTTTCATCACGGCACTGACACCGCCTGCCCGGTCCAGGTCTTCCAGGTGATCCTTGCCCGCCGGGCTCAGGGAGCAGAGATTGGGGGTGGCCCGGCTCACCTCATTGATTCTCTTCAGGTCAAGAGGCTGGCCCGCCTCATAGGCAATGGCCGTGAGGTGCAGGACCGTGTTCGTCGAACATCCGATGGCCATGTCCACGGCCAGGGCATTGGTGAACGCCTTTTCCCCCATGATCTGTCTGGGGGTGATTCCCTTCTCCACGAGGGCCAAAATCTGCGCCCCCGTCTGTTTGGCGAGCCGGATGCGGGCGGCCATCACGGCCGGCACGGTCCCGTTGCCCGGGAGGGCCATGCCGATGGCTTCGGACAGGCAGTTCATGGAATTGGCGGTGAACATGCCGGAGCAGGATCCGCAGGTGGGACACGCCGCGTCTTCCATGGCAGTGAGGGTCTCCAGGGTCATCCGCCCGGAGCGAACCGCGCCCACCGCCTCGAAGACCGTGATGAGATCGATCTTCCGGCCCGGCTCCGACGGGTCTCTTCCGGCCAGCATGGGGCCCCCGCTCACCAGGATGCACGGGATGTCGAGACGCGCAGCGGCCATGAGCATGCCCGGGACGATCTTGTCGCAGTTGGGCACCAGGACCAGACCGTCAAAGGCATGGGACATGGCCATGACCTCCACGGAATCCGCAATCAGCTCGCGGCTTGCCAGGGAGTACTTCATGCCCTCGTGGTTCATGGCGATCCCGTCACAGACCCCGATGCCCCCAAACACCACCGGCAGGCCGCCCGCCATGTAGATCCCCGCCTTCACGGCATCCACGATCCGGTCCAGGTGAATGTGGCCCGGGATGATCTCGTTGGCCGAACTGGCGATCCCGATGATGGGCCGTCGGATTTCCTCGTCGGTGTACCCCATGGCCTTGAAAAGGGAGCGGTGCGGGGCCCGCTCCGTGCCCTTCTTCACGACATCGCTTCGCATATCCCCCTCCCGGCTCCCGCTCTCAAAAGGAGCCTTTTTCCCGAATGTACGACACCAGACCTCCGGACCGGATCATCTCCCTCATGAACTCCGGCAGAGGCTTGGCAAATGCCCTGTTGTCTTTCTGAACCTCCCGGATCTCGCCCGACTCCAGGTCCAGAGCGATCCGCGCACCTTCGGAAAAGAGATCGGCCGCCTCTGCGCATTCCAGGATAGGCAGGCCGATGTTGAAGGCGTTCCGGTAAAAGATCCGGGCGAAGCTCCCGGCCACGACCGCGCTCACACCGGAGGCCTTGATCGCCAGGGGCGCGTGCTCACGGGAGGAGCCGCATCCGAAGTTGCTCCCGGCCACCAGGATGTCCCCCGGCTGCACACCGGCCCGGAACTCGGGCCGCAGGTCGATGAAGCAGCCCTTGGCCAGCTGTTCCTTTTCCGAGACATTCAGAAACCGGGCGGGGATGATGGCGTCGGTGTCCACGTTGTCCCCGAATTTCCACACCTTTCCTTCAAATTTCATCGTCATTTGTCATTCGTCCGTTGTGTTTTGTTTAGGGTCCTTCTTCAATCATCCTTCTTCAATCGTCAAGCTCCGCGGGTCCCCCGATCCTCCCCAGCACGGCCGAGGCGGCCGCCACGGCCGGGCCTGCCAGGTAGACCTCGCTCCCGACATCCCCCATACGGCCCGGGAAGTTCCGGTTGCTCGTGGAAACGGCCCTCTCCCCCCTGGCCAGAATACCCAGGTGCCCCCCCAGGCAAGGCCCGCAGCAGGGAGGCCCCACCACGGCGCCGGCGTCCAGCAGGGTCTCCAGGATCCCCTCCCGGACCATCTGCCTCATGATCCAGGCCGAACCGGGGAGTACGATGAGCCGGGTTCCGCCCGCCACCTTCTTCCCCTTCAAAATGGTGGCGGCAGTCCTCAGATCCTCCAGCCTGCCATTGGTACACGAGCCGATGAAGACCTGGTCCAGGGTCACCTTCCCCACCTCAGACAGTGGCTTCACGTTATCCGGGGAGTTCGGAACGGCGATCTGGGGCTCGACCCTGCTCATGTCGATCTTCAGAATCCTCTCATATTCCGCCCCGCTGTCACTGCTGTAAACGAGCGGTTTGCGCGCGGATCGCTCCGACACATAGGAAAGGGTAATTTCATCCGGCTCCACGATGCCGTTCTTGGCCCCCCCTTCCACCGCCATGTTGCACAGGGTGAGGCGCTGATCCATGGAAAGGGACCGAATCACCGGACCCGCGAACTCCAGGGCCTTGTACGTGGCCCCTTCCACTCCCAGGATGCCGAGGGTATGGAGGATGAGATCCTTTCCCCCCACCCAGGGGAGGAGGGTTCCCTCATATTCGACGCGGATCGTGGGCGGCACTCTCAACCACGTCCTGCCCGTGGCCATCACGACACCCAGATCCGTGCTTCCCACACCCGTTGAGAAGGCGCCCAAGGCCCCGTACGTGCACGTATGGCTGTCCGCCCCGATCACCAGGTCGCCCGGCACCACCAGGCCCTTTTCCGGAAGGATCACGTGCTCGACCCCTCCGTCGGCCGGTTCATAATAGTGGGTGAGGCCCTGGGCCCTGGCAAAGTCCCTCATGAGTTTGGCCTGCTCGGCCGAAGGGATATCCTTGTTGGGCACGAAGTGGTCCGCGACCAGGGTCACCCTTTCCGGATCGAAGACCCGTTTTCTCCCGGTCTCGTGAAACACCCCGATGGCCAGGGGCGCCGTGATGTCATTGGCCAGGGCCAGGTCCACCCCGACCCGAACCAGGTCGCCGGGGGTCACGAAGTCCTCGCCGGCATGGGCTGCCAAAATCTTTTCCGTAATCGTCATAGGTCTGGTCATTTGTCAGTCTTCCGTTGTCCTTTGTTGTGGGTTACCCCGATACTCCGGCAATCCATCATTCCAGGCTTTTCACAGTCTCCTTTCCTCCGCCGCCAGCGAGGGATTCTGCTTGAGATACTCCAGCCGGTTCAGGCCGTTGATGTAGGCCTTGGCGCT
>JAFGPH010000249.1 GCA_016926135.1 Deltaproteobacteria bacterium | reverse complement strand
GAAGAAACGAAGGCACGATTTGGAGGGTGTTTCCACAGGTCAACCTCTCTTTTCCAGCAAGAGGTTAGCTGATGGAAAGAAAAAACGCGTTATGTTAACACACCGTCACTTTTAAAGCAAGTAATATTTTGCAACTTCGTGGGTAATTTTCTGCATATTGTTTGCAGGGGATTACATCGTTTGATCAGGCAAGGGATGACGAGTAATGCAGACGACTCAAGGAGTGTAGTCCAAGTGGGCAAAGGCGAGAGAATCGTCCCGCCGATCTACCTTCATCGTCCGAGGAGTGTCTTGAACTCCTCTTCGTTGAGGGTCCTGACCCCGAGCTTCCGGGCCTGGTCATATTTTGAACCGGGGTCCTTGCCCACGACCACGAAATCGGTCTTTTTGCTGACCGAGGCAGCCACCTTTCCACCCATGTCCTCGATGATTTTTCGGACCTCGTCCCGGGTAAGCGATTCCAGGCCGCCGGTGAGGACAACGGTTTTGCCCGAGAGGGGGCGATCCTGGGGGATTGCGGTTTCCTCCACGGGAAAGTCCACGCCGGCCTTACGGAGTTTCTCGATGATCCGGATGTTCTTGGGGTTGTGGAAGAAGTTGTAAACGCACCCTGCCACGACCGGGCCGATTTCGTGGACCCCCTCCAGTGCTTCCTTTTCCTGCGCGGCGAGGTTGTCGATGGAGCCGAAGCGCTTTGCCAGCACCCCGGCCAGGTGGTAACCCACGTTCCGGATGCCCAGGGCAAAGATGAGACGCTGGAGGCTGGGGTTCCTGCTCCGGTCGATGGCGTTCAAGAGGTTCTCGGCCAGCTTGTCCCCCATCCGTTCCATGTTCATGAGGTCTTCCTTTTTCAGGAAGTAGAGGTCCGCGGGGTCGTGGATGATCCCCTTGTCCACCATCTGTTCGAGGTACTTCTTGCCCAGGCCCTCCATGTCCATGGCGCCCCTGGATGCGAAGTGGAAGAGGTTCTCCTTGATCTGGGCCGGACAGGCCATGCCGGTGCACCGGTGAACCGCCTCCCCCTCGGGCCTCTCCACCCTGGACCCGCAGACCGGGCAATACTCAGGCATGACAAAGGGCCGTTCCGTGCCGGTTCGCTTGCTCTCGATGACCTTCACCACCTCGGGAATCACGTCACCGGCCCGCTGGATCACCACGGTGTCCCCGATCCTCACGTCCTTTTTCCTGACCTCGTCCTCGTTGTGCAGGGTGGCACGGCTCACTTCCACACCGGCCACCCGCACGGGTTCCAGAAGGGCCACCGGCGTGAGGGCCCCGGTCCTGCCCACGTTCACGATGATGTCCCGGATGGTCGTGTGCTCCTGCTGAGGCGGGAACTTCCAGGCCACGGCCCAGCGGGGGCTGCGGGAGAGCTCTCCCAACCGCGCCTGCAGGGCAAAGTCGTTCACCTTGATCACGATGCCGTCCACCTCGTAGGGCAAATCGTTCCTGCGATCGAGCATACGGCGGTAGTATGCCCTGACATCCTCCACACCCCTGCACAACTGGGCATATTGACTGATCCTGAAACCGAGCTGTTTCAGAAAGAGAAGGCTTTCCCACTGGTTCTTGAGGGCCTTGCCCTCAACCCTGCCCGTGCCGTAGGCATACATGCTGAGCGGCCGGCTGCTCGTGACCCGGGGGTCGAGCTGCCGCACCGAGCCTGCAGCCGCGTTGCGGGGATTGGCAAAGAGGGGTTCCCCCGATCGCTCCCGTTCCCTGTTGAGCTTGGCAAAGTTGTTGCGGTTCATGATCACTTCACCCCTCACCTCCAGGAGGTCTGGATGGGACTCCCCCATGAGCCTGAGCGGTATGGACTTGACGGTTCTCAGGTTCAGGGTTACGTCCTCTCCCGCCAGGCCGTCTCCCCGGGTTGCGCCGAGGATGAAGACGCCCTTTTCGTAAACGAGTTCCACGGCCAACCCGTCGAACTTGGGCTCCACGGTGTAGGTGATCTCCGCTTCCCCCGTCCCGAAGAGATCCAGCACCCTTCTGTGGAAGTCCAGGAACTCCTCGTCCGTGGTGGCCTTGTTGAGGCTCAACATGGGTAGACCGTGCCGGACGCTCCGGAACTGATCAAGAGGGGTGGCACCCACCCGCTGGGTGGGGGAGTCCGGGGTGAGCAGTTCGGGGTGTTCCTTCTCCAGTCTCAGAAGTTCGTCAAAGAGGCGGTCGTATTCGGCATCCGAGATCTCCGGGCTGTCCAGGATGTAATAACGGTGATTGTGATGGCGGATCAGTTCCCTGAGTTGCCGGATACGCTGGATGACCGAACTGTCTGAGACACTCATGGTATGGTGCACCTCGAAGAAGTCTACTGGGGTACTGGAGAGATGGAGTATTGGAGAAGCTCCCTCCGAGTCCGGCCCATTATGGCAGAGCTTCGGGAAAAAATCATCCATAAGGAAGAAAGGCATAGGATTTGCCCGCCAGGGGAGGGTGTGGTAGTTTAGAGGGAAAGGCCGGGGTTCGGGTGTGGCGTGAACATGGTCGATGAGAAGGAAACAAAGGTGGGCTGCTGCGGATTCGTGGTCCCGCAGTCGCGCTTCTTCATGTTCAACAACACCGCCATGAAGGAAGACGCCCTCCGGTTCATGTCGATGCAGGGATGTGGATCAGCTCCTGCGGCGTGATCGTGAGTCTCTCCAGTCCGGAGGAGGTCACCAGGTAATCGTCCTCCATGCCCACCACGCCCCTGCCGGGAAAGATGAATTTGGGCTCAATGGCCATGACCATGCCCTCCTCGAGTTTCTCGTGGAAGCCGGCCGTGAGGATGGGAAACTCGTCGATCTCCAGGCCGAAACCATGACCGATGAATCTCACTTGGCCTTCACCGTGGCCCATGAAGAAGGGTCCCAGACCTGCCTCTTCAGCCATGTTCACGGCCTTGTCGTAGAGGTCGGACCACAAAGTCCCGGGTTTTGCCTCCGTGGCCAGCAGTCGGAGAATGTCCCCGGAACAATCATGGGCCCGCTTCATGTCGTCCGGGATGTCGCCGATCACGAGGGTGCGGAACTGGTCGGAGAGGTACCCGTTCACGCCGACCCCGAAGTCGATCCCGATGGGTTCGTTCCTGCCGATCCTCCGGAAGCCTGCACCCTGTGCCATTGCCGGCGTGTTGCCGGAGCCGCCGTGGGGGCTGTTCAGGAAGGAGACCACCGAGCCGCTATCGCCCGAGAGCACATGGGCGTAGGTCATCTCCTGATTCCACCCCCGCATTCTCAGGATGCCCATATGACCCTCTCTTCGAGCGATGAGGGAGAGACGGCCGTCCACCTCGAGTTCGGTCATGCCTTCGCGGATGAAGGCCTTGATTTCTTCGTACCCCTTGTGGAGAATGCGGGTGGCCTTTCTGATCTGATCCACCTCGTAGGGGGATTTGACCATACGCACCCGCCTGATCCCCTCGGAGATATCCTCGAAACGACATTCGGGAAAGGCCTTGCCGTACCAGAGGTAAAGGGAGGCAGGGACCACGTCCATTTCCATGCCCACATGTCCCAGCCTGGAGATCCCGGCCCTTTTGAGCGCGTCCGGAATCCCTCCCCGACCGTTGACGGAAAAGACCTGCTCCAGGGGGGATTCCTCTCTCGCCCTCTGGAGACCCTTGTGCACCATCAGCACGGGGTCTCCCGCACGGGGAATGAAAAGGACAGAGGACTGAATAGTGCCCGAGAAATAGTAGAGGTCCGCATTCTGAAGGATAAACGCCCCGTCCAGATGGCTTTCTGCCAGAAAGGCCTGGAACCGGGCCGTGCGTCCCTCAATCTCCTGCTTCGGCACCTTTTCCATACAGGATTCCTCTAACGGCGAGGCTTTCCGTGGGAACCCAGATAAACCCGCTGGAAGAGGAGGTCTTCCCTGGGATGGGGCGCTTTTGTCTCCGCCGGATAGCCCACGGCCATGATGGCCTCTACCTTGATGCCTTCAGGGATGCCCAGGAGTTCCGAGATGTAGGCCTCTGAGGTCTTGGACCCATCGTAGATCCTTTCCCGGATCTGAATCCAGCATCCGCCGAGCCCGATGGATTCCGCGGCAAGGAGGATGAAGATGGAGGCGATGGAGGCATCTTCCACCCAGACGCTGCTCTTTCCCGGGTCGGCACACACCACGATCCCCAGCGGGGCGTTCTTCAGGAAGGATGATCCGTGCTGTTTGGCCCTGGAGAGCTTCTCCAAAAGGTCCGCGTCATCCACCACGACGAATTCCCAGGGATTGTTTCCCAGGGAGGAAGGAGAACGCAGGGCGGCCTCGATCAGCATATCCACCTTTTCGGGCTCTACCCGCCTGCCCTGAAACCTGCGGATACTTCTTCTCTTTTCAATGAGGGATAGGAACATGGTTCATCTCCTTAGCGATTCTGTAAAATGCAGTCGGACAGAATATAGTCAACCTACGAAATGAGGACAAGCACAATATCACGGGCCAATCCTGTCCAAAATCGGTTTGGGCGAGAGGCAGGCGCGAGGGGCATTGCCGGTTGCGGTGTATTTCGGCCTTGGAGCAGGACAGCGCAGGGGCCGAAATCCGCAGTGAGCGAAGCCATGGACGGCGAAACGAACGTAGCAGAGGCAATGCCCCGAAGCCATGCCTTGTCGCCGATAAGGGGGAACCTGCTGCGGAAAAGCATGTTTGCATTGAGATAAGCGGTTGACATCACATGATCCAACCGTGCAGACAAACCGATTTTGGACACCACTGATCATGGGCATTTCCTTCTTGCCCTTTGGAGGGTTCCCATTATAATGCCTGCGTAATGGTCTTCCCGCGTCCACGAAGACCTCCGGCTTCGATATTCCTGTGGCCAACAACGTGGCCGTAAAACCTGCGCGGGTTTGCGCAGGCAAAGCCGTGACTGAAAGGAGGAGACCTTGAATCAGAAACCCGCCGACTACCAGTGCATCACCCATTCCGATGCGGTGGAGGATCTCAGGAAGGACATCGTCAAACACCTGGCATCCACCCTCGGCCATGATCCCAGCTTCGCAGGGAGTTACTACTTTTTCAAGGCCACGGCCCATGCGGTCAGGGACCGTCTGGTGGACCGATGGATCAACACCCAGCGCACCTACTACAGCAGGGAGGCCAAGAGGGTGTACTATCTCTCCATGGAATTCCTTCCCGGCCGCTTTCTCGGAAACAACGTGATCAACATGTTGATCGAAGATCAGTGCAAGCAGGCCCTCAGAGATCATGGACACTCCCTGGATGAGTTGGAGGAAATGGAATGGGACCCCGGGCTCGGCAACGGAGGCCTGGGGCGGCTCGCATCCTGCTTCATGGATTCCTTTGCCACGGTGAAGATCCCGGCTTACGGATACGGCATCCGCTATGACTACGGTATTTTCTACCAGGTCGTGGAAAACGGGTACCAGGTGGAAAGATGCGACAACTGGCTGCGCTACGGCGACCCCTGGGCGTTCGAGAGACCCGAGCACATGTACGAGGTGCGTTTTCACGGAAGGGTGAGGGAATACGTGGACGGAGAGGGCCGCTTCTGCCACAGCTGGGAGGATGCGGAAAAGATCATGGCCATGGCCTGCGACACCCTCGTCCCGGGGTACGGGAACGATCATGTGATCAATATGCGACTCTGGGCCGCCAAATCGACGCGGGAGTTTAACCTGGAACTCTTCAACGTGGGGAAGTATGTCAGCGCCGTGCAGGACAAGGTCCTGAGCGAGAACATCTCCAAGGTCCTTTACCCGAGTGAGGAGGCCGCCGAGGGGCGGGAACTCCGCCTCAAGCAGCAGTACTTCTTCGTCTCCGCCACCTTTCAGGACATCATGCGGCGCTTCAGGAAGCGCAGGGTGGAGTGCTGCAGGTTTCCTGAGATGGTCGCTGTCCAGCTCAACGACACCCACCCCACCATCGCAATCCCCGAGCTCATGCGGATCCTCCTGGACGAGGAACGCCTTTCCTGGGAGGAGGCATGGGACATCTGTGTGAAAACCTTCGGGTACACCAACCACACCGTCCTGCCGGAGGCCCTGGAAACCTGGCCCGTGGACATGATGGAGCGGGTCCTCCCCCGTCACATGCAGATCATCTTTGAAATCAATCGCCGCTTTCTGAACGACGTACGACGGATGAACCCGGGAGATGCGGATCGCGTGCATAGGATGTCTTTGATCCAGGAAGAACCTGCGCGGTCGGTCCGCATGGCCCACCTGGGGATCGTGGGCAGCCATTCCATCAACGGCGTTTCAAGGCTTCACACCCGGATCCTGAAGGAGCGGGTGTTCAAGGACTTCCACGAGATGTTCCCCGGGCGATTCAACAACAAGACCAACGGCATCACGCCCAGGCGCTGGCTGCTGAGCGCCAATCCCGGCCTGTCCGATCTGATCACAAAGAGGATTGGAGATGAATGGATTACCGACCTCTCCCGCCTGAAGGAACTGGCGCCCTATGCGGAGGATCCGGTCTTCCGGGCCGAGTGCAGACGTGTGCGGAAGGAAAACAAGGAGCGGCTGGGACGCTACGTCAAGAGAAAGCTGGGCGTGGAGGTCAACCCGGACTCCCTTTTCGACGTGCATATCAAAAGGATCCATGAATACAAGCGGCAGATCCTGAACGTGCTCCATGTGATCACCCTTTACAACCGGATCAAGTTCGAGCCGGAGAGGGCCGGCGTGCCTCGCACGGTGATTTTTGCAGGAAAGGCGGCGCCCGGGTATCACATGGCGAAGCTGAGCATCAAGCTCATCAATTCGGTGGGCGTGGCGGTGAACGCGGACCCGGCCATGGACGGGAGACTGAAGGTGCTCTTCCTGCCCAACTACTGTGTTTCCCAGGCGGAAAAGGTGATTCCCGCTACGGACCTCTCCGAGCAGATCTCCACCGCCGGGACGGAGGCATCGGGGACGGGGAACATGAAGTTCGCCCTCAACGGGTCCATGATCATCGGCACCATGGACGGGGCCAACATCGAGATCATGGAGGAAGTGGGAGAGCAGAACATTTTCATCTTCGGGCTCACCGCCGAGGAGGTGAATGCCAGGAGGGCGGAAGGATACAGGCCTCAGGATATCTACGACGGCGACCCCGAACTGCGAAAGGCCGTCGACATGATTGCTTCGGGTTTCTTTTCGCCGGGCGAGCCCTTTCTCTTCAGGCCCTTGCTGGAGAGCCTCTTCAGACAAGGCGAGCCCTTCATGGTGCTGGCAGACTACAATTCCTACGTCAAGTGCCATGAAGAGGTGAGCCGGTGCTATCTCGACGTGGAGGAATGGACCCGCCGCAGTATCCTCAACACGGCGCACATGGGGTACTTTTCGAGTGATCGAACGGTGCTGGAGTACGCGGAGCAGATCTGGAAGGTGAAGCCCCTCGGCTAGCGGAGTCTCAACGGAACCTTTACAACGCGATCCTGTTCTCAGGGCGGTCGGGGGGTGGTCTCTCAGAGCCGCAACCATTTCAGCGACGTGTTTGAAAGATGACGTTGAGACACCACACTCAGGTTTGGTGTCAGGGGTGAATGGCCGCGCCCGACACGAAACGCCACCACATATCGCACTTCGGTCTTGACATAACTCAACATATTGTGATATGAAGCCGAGCGTTTATTGCGTGTTTTCCATTCGCCCGGCCGTAAACAGAGGTGTCATCTCTCATGCTGAGGCAGGGCAAACCGGCAGTCCCCCAGTCAAATCCTATTAGAGTCGTGTGTTGAATACCGGGAGCGAGTGAATCCATGTTCGAAGAGATCAGGAAACGGGATGGCAGGGTGGTACCTTTCGATCCTTCCAAGATCACCTCCGCCATTGCCAAGGCCGGCAAGGCGACCGGGGAATTCGGGGAGAGGGAGGCCCGGAAGCTGACGCTCCGGGGCCTTACACTGGCCCATGAAATCCGGCTGGGGCCTGTCCCGGAGGTGGAGGAGATCCAGGACATCGTGGAACGAATCCTCCTCGACTCGCCGTTCTATAAGACGGCAAAGGCCTATATCCTTTACCGGGAACAGCACGCCCAGATCAGGGCCATTGTCTCCAGCGCAAGCATCGATCTGGTGGAGAACTACATCCAGAGGCTGGACTGGAGGGTCAACGAGAACAGCAACATGTGTTACTCCCTCCAGGGGCTGAACAACTACATCTCCTCGGACATCACGTCGGAGTACTGGCTGAGCCGGATCTATCCGCCTGAGATCCGGGATGCCCACAAGGACGGGGACGTCCACATCCACGATCTGAGCCTCCTCTCAGTGTACTGTGTGGGCTGGGATCTGAGCGATTTGCTGAAACAGGGCTTCCGGGGTGTGACCGGCAAGGTGGAGAGTTCACCGCCCAAGCATCTGCGGTCCGCCCTGGGACAGATCGTGAATTTCTTCTACACCCTCCAGGGTGAGGCTGCGGGCGCCCAGGCTATCTCCAGTTTCGACACCCTTCTGGCCCCCTTTGTGCGGTATGACGGTCTCGGCTATGGCCAGGTGAAGCAGTGCATCCAGGAGTTCGTTTTCAACATCAACATCCCTACCCGGGTTGGCTTCCAGACGCCTTTTACCAACATCACGCTTGATCTGCGTCCGCCTTCCACCCTTGCCTCCCTGCCGGTGATCTTTGGAGGCGCGGAGCAAGGGGAGACCTATGGCGACTTCCAGACCGAGATGGACATGATCAACCGGGCCTTTGCCGAGGTCATGATCGAGGGGGACGCCGCGGGAAGGGTCTTCACCTTTCCGATCCCAACCTACAACATCTCCTCCGACTTTGAGTGGGACAACCCCAACCACGACGCCATCTGGAGGATGACCGGGAAATACGGAATCCCCTATTTTTCCAATTTCGTCAATTCCGACATGTCGCCGGAAGACGCCAGATCCATGTGCTGTCGCCTTCGGCTGGACAACCGGGAACTCCTGAAACGGGGAGGAGGTCTCTTCGGGGCCAACCCTCTCACCGGGTCGATTGGGGTGGTCACCGTGAACCTGCCCAGAATCGGATATCTCTCCAGGAACGAGGATGAATTCATGGCAAGACTCAGGGACATGGTTCACCGTTCGGCCGAGAGTCTGTCCATCAAGCGGAAGGTGATCGAGAGATTCACGGAAAGGGATCTCTATCCCTATTCGAAGTTCTACCTGCGGGAGGTGAAGAGGGGGACCGGACTTTACTGGAAGAACCACTTCTCCACTATCGGCGTCATCGGGATGAACGAGGCCTGCCTGAACCTTGTGGGCACGGGGATCGGGACCGAGAGGGGTCTCGCCTTTTCCCTCAGGGCCATGGATTTTATCCGGGACACCATCTCGGAGATCCAGGAGAGGACGGGGGAACTCATGAACCTGGAGGCCACCCCGGGAGAAGGCACCTCCTACCGGCTCGCGGCCCTGGACAAGTCGCGCTTCCCGGGCATCATCTGCGCCAACGAGGAGGAAACCGCGAAGGGGGCTTCCCCCTTCTACACGAATTCCACCCATCTGCCCGTGGACTACACGGACGACGTGTTCGAAACCCTGATGCTCCAGGACGAACTCCAGACCAAATACACGGGCGGGACGGTCCTCCACGTTTATCTGGGCGAGGAAGTGGGCGACGTGAGGACGGTGAAGGGCCTGATACGCAAGATCGTCTCCCGGTTTCACCTTCCCTATTTCACCCTTACCCCCACCTTCAGCGTGTGCCCGTCTCACGGGTACCTGAAGGGCAACCAGGAGATCTGCCCGATCTGCCATGAAGAGACGGAGGTCTACTCCAGGGTGGTGGGGTATCTGAGACCCGTGAAGCAGTGGAACGAGGGAAAGAGGGCGGAGTTTTCCATGCGGAAGACCTTCAAGGTATCGCTTGAAGGGGCGGAGGCAGCGTTGAGCCCGGAGGTGCAGAAGACCTCCGTGAGCGAAGGGGAGAGGATGGCCGGAGAATTTCCGAAGGCCTCGGTCGGCTAGGGTCGTGCCTCAACAGAGCCTTTACAACGCCATCGCCAAGAGGGCCTTGCGGGGTGGTCGTGCAGGCCGCAACCATTTCAGCGATGCCTTTCAAAGATGACCGCAGAAGGAGGGTGCGCAGATTATGCTTCTGGGTGGATTGCAGAGACATTCGCTGATCGATTATCCCGGTAAGGTGTGCTGCGTGTGTTTTGTCAGCGGATGCAACTTCAGGTGCCCCTATTGTCACAATCCCGATCTTGCCCGGGGAAGGCGAATGCCTCCCTATCCTTTTGACGAGCGTGGGTTGCGTGAGTTCCTTGAGAAGAGGAGGGGCTTCCTGGACGGCGTGGTGGTTTCCGGCGGGGAGCCTACGCTGGCGAACGAACTCTGCTCCTTTTGCGAAGAGGTCAAGAGCCTGGGTTATGCGGTCAAACTCGACACGAACGGCAGCCGCCCGGGGGTCTTGAAGAACCTGGTTCGTAGCGGACTGGTCGACTACATTGCCATGGACATCAAGACGGAACCCCACCGTTATCCCTGGTTCACCCAGGGGTGTTGCACTGCCGAGCAGATCCATTCCAGCATTCAGATCATCATGGAGTCCGGTCTTGAATATGAATTCAGGACGACCTGTGTAAGGCCCTTTGTGGATGAACCGGCTGTGGAGCACATGGCAAGGTTCATCCAGGGGGCCGGACTTTATGCGCTCCAGCAGTTCCATCACACGGAAGTTTTGCAGCCCGAGTACTTTGTGAACATCGCGCCGGGCTACGACAACAATGAGATGGAAGCCATGCGATCCCTAGCAGCACCCTTCGTGGGGTCCTGCATTGTCCGCTCATCGCCTTCCCACCAGGACTACCTCAAGGCGGCTTGAAATCCCCCAAAACGCTCATGACCAGGTTACTACTTCTCGCCACCCCCGTGGATGAAAACCCCCTCTCCACCCGAGTGGGGGGAGAGGGTCGGGGTGAGGGGGGTG
>JAFGPH010000035.1 GCA_016926135.1 Deltaproteobacteria bacterium | reverse complement strand
TTCCTGTCTCCCTGGTCCAACTTCATCGAAAATTGAAGAGAAGTTGCATCCCCTTAAAGGCTCCTCGCTATCACCATGCGTTGAATCTCCGACGTCCCCTCATAGATCTCAGTGACCTTGGCATCCCTGTAAAACCGTTCGATGGGGTAGGCCTTGCTGTAGCCGTACCCGCCATGAATCTGAAGCCCGACCCTCGCCGCATACACAGCCGTCTCACTGGCAAATAGTTTTGCCATGGCCGATTCCCTCACATGCTCAACCCCGCGTTCCCTCAGGCTTGATGCCCGGTAGGTCAGGAGCCTCGCCGCATCGATTCGTGTCGCCATCTCAGCCAGGAATCCCTTGATCCCGTCAAATGCTGCAAGGGCCTGCTTGAATTGCCTTCGCTCGCTCGCATATTTGAGGGAAACATCCAGGGACGCCTGCGCAATCCCCAGGGCCTGAGCGGCGATCCCAATCCGTCCCCCCGAAAGGGAGGAAAGGGCGATCTTCATCCCCTCCCCCTCTTGACCGAGACGGTTTTCAGCAGGCACCCGGCAGTCATTCAAGATGATGGGACAAACGGGGTTCCCACGCATGCCCATCAACTCCTCGGCCGGCCCCTTCTCCAAGCCTTTCCTCTCGGACTCGACCACAAACACGGCATACTTCTTCCGACCTTCCGGGCCATACACATAGGAAAAGATTAGATTGATGCCCGAGACCCCCCCGTTGGTGACGAAAATCTTGTTCCCGTTCAGGATGTACCCGTCGCCTTCCCGGACCGCCACGGTTTCCAGGGCCGACGCATCGGAACCTGCATTGGGTTCCGTGAGGCAGAAGGTCCCGATCATTTCACCCGTCGCAAGAGGCACCAGAAAGTGCCTCTTCTGATCCTCGTTACCAAATTCGTAAAGAGGGTAGGCGGAGACGCTGTTGTGGACGGAGATGCAGAGCCCCATGGCCGCACAAGCCCTGGAAATCTCCTCCACCACGATGGCATAACTCACCATGTCCAGGCCTGCGCCGCCGTGGATCTGGGGAATGACCAGACCGAAGTACTGCAGCCCCGCCATTTCCCGCGCCACTTCCAACGGGAATCTCCCAGTGGCATCCATCTCCGGGGCTATCGGCACCAGCTTCTCGTCAGAAAACTTACGCGCGGTCCGCCGGATCACAGCCTGTTTCATAGTCGGTTCAAATCGCATCCCCTCAACTCAATCCCCTTCATTCCCGTGCAAAATTCGCAATCTCTTGATTTTCCTTTCGTGGTGAGGTATCGAACCAAATAGCGAAGGCTCGTTCCCGACTTCTTGCCGGGCCACCAAGATTCAGTTTTGCTACACCTTACTCAGTCAGACAGGCGGCATCATAGTCGAAACGTGCCTCCCTTTCAAATGCTTTCCCTCAAGTGGTGTGAAAGGAGGTATTCCATGGCGCTTCATCCGGAGGGTGTAAAACCCCTTGTGGCCGAGGTGATTTCCGTAAAGGGATCGTGCAGTGCAGGTCATAAGGTGGGCGATACATTTCAGATCGGATGCTGGGACAGCGGGGGTCTCTGCGGCTTTTTCTACCACGATATCTTCCCGAACCTGAATGTGATGCAGTTCGGAGGCAAGTATCCCTGGGGATCTGCCGAAGAGATGACCCTGGAGTGTGCGGACCGCCAGAATGCGGTTACGATTCGGCTCCGGAAGGCGTGAGAGTCTCTTCCACCCTCACGAGGGCGATGGTAACCAGGGTCACCAGACCCCAGATGGCGTCGGCGGTGAGGTGCTTTTCCACGGATCGGTCGAAAAGCACGGACACACGCGGCTCGAATTCTTCATCTCCTTCCCATAGGAGATAGTAAACAGGCACCCTGGGCAGGACCTGGATCTTGCACGCCGCATCCGCCAAAGGGAGGAGTTCCGCCCCCAACGCCAAGGCCGCGTTTCGGAATCCTTCTCTGTCGCGTCCATATCGATCCACCAGGGGCTCGGTATGAAGTGCATGGGGTCCCTGGAAGAAAAGCGCATCCTTGAGTTGCTGTACTGTGACCATCTCGTCGCCGAGTCCCTCCTCCTTCGCTCTCAGGAGGTAGACCAGAAGGATGAGTTCCAGGAGATCGTAGTTTACCTTCTCCCAGACGCCTCCCTTCGCTCGCTTCAAAGATTTCTCCCTCAGATCCACCCGATACGGCTCGTTCACGAAGCGCAGGAGCAGACCTTCAGGCGGGTGCAGTTCTGCGAGGGCGCTCCGGCAGAGTTCCCGGGGATCCCTCTTTGCCAGCTCATCCCAGTAGTGGGCGGGAACCTGGATGTCCTGACCCAGAGGGCTCTTTCCCTGAAACGTCTCTTTCCGCCTTCGCTCCTGCATCATGAGAGTCTGACCTGGAGTCCCTTATCAATGAGATAGCCCTTCACCTGCCGGATGCTCAGGATGCGGTAGTGAAAGACGGAGGCGGCCAGCACAATCTGGGCGCCTCCCTCAGCCACTGCCTGGTAGAAATGCTCCAGGGTTCCCGCTCCTCCTGATGCGACCACAGGCAACTGGACCGCGTCGGATATGGCCCTGGTAAACTCCAGGTCATATCCCGCCTGGGTGCCGTCTCCGTCCATGCTGGTGGGGAGCAAGACCCCGGCACCCAGATCCTGGCATCTCCTGGCCCACCCCACCGCGTCCAGTCCTACCGGCCGGGTGCCTCCCGAGACCACCAGTTCAAACCCTGAAGGCATGGAGGGGTTTCTTCGGGCGTCAATGGCCACGGTAATGCTTCCGGAGCCGAATTTCGCGGATGCCTCCCGGACCAGATCGGGATTCTTGACGGCTGCACTGTTCATGGACACCTTGCTGGCACCTGCACCCAACACAAGCTCGATGTCTTCCAGAGTGGAAATCCCGCCCCCGACCGTGAGCGGCATAGAAATCACGCCGGAAACGTTCTTCACCCATTCCAGACGGGTCTTGCGGTTTTCCAGGGTGGCGGCGATGTCCAGCATGGCCAGTTCGTCCGCCCCTTCCTTTTGGTAGAACGCGGCATTTTCCACAGGATCGCCGGCATCCTTCAATCCCACGAAATGGATCCCCTTGACGACCCTTCCCTCCTTCATATCCAGACACGGCATGATCAGAACGGTTTTCACAGACATCCTCCTTCAGAACGTAAAGACCGGGGTAGGGAAGTGGTGGAGTAATGGAGCATTGGAAAAGGAATATCGTTCTCTCCCATCACTCCAGTACTCCAACACTCCATTCTTCCCACTCCAATCCTCCAGTTTTTTAATTTACGGCCTCCACCATGAACGCTATGTTCAGGGATGACCGCCGGCTCGCGCTGCCGCTCTCCAGGATGGCCCG
>JAFGPH010000248.1 GCA_016926135.1 Deltaproteobacteria bacterium | reverse complement strand
AGGGTGCAGGAGATACTCCGGGAATTGCCCCCTGGGGTGAAACTGGAAGGTGCGGCCAAGACGAGAACGCCCGAAGAGATCCTGGAGGCCATCGAAGCGGGGGTCACGATCATCGGCGAGAACTACGTGCAGGAGGCGGAGAGGGCGGTCCAATCGATCGGGCCCAAGGCGGAATGGCACATGATCGGGCATCTCCAGACCAACAAGGCAAGGAAGGCGGTCAGGGTGTTTGACATGATCGAGACCGTGGATTCCGTGAAGCTCGCCAGGGAGATCGACAAGTGTTGCGGGAGGCTGGAGAAGGTCATGCCGGTCCTCGTGGAGATCAACAGCGGCGGGGAGAAGCAGAAGGCGGGGGTCCTGCCTGAGAAGGCCGCGGACCTGATCCGGGAAATGGCCGACCTCAGAAATATCCGGGTCATGGGCCTCATGACCATGGGGCCCCTCTCGGGAGACCCCGAGGAGGCCCGCCCCTATTTCAGGAAGACGAGGGAGATCTTCGATCGGCTGAAGGCCATGAACCTGCCCGGTGTGGAGATGACCTGGCTCTCCATGGGCATGTCCGATTCCTACAGAGTGGCCCTGGAGGAAGGGGCGAACCTGGTCAGGGTGGGCACGAAGATCTTTGGAGAGAGGCACACGGCACAGGGTGCACGGCGCACGGATTCAGAAACCACGTGAGGTTGATACCAATCGGTGGGATTCGCGGCAAAAGAGATGAAGCGCCTCATGGGGAAGGCCATCCACGACCGGGGCATGATCGCAGACGGAGATCACGTGCTGGTGGCCGTCTCAGGAGGTCTCGACAGCCTTTCGCTTCTGTGGTTGCTGCATGAACGTCTCCGGCGGGTTCCCATCCAATACCGGATGACGGCGGTGCATGTGGATCCCGGGTTCGGGAACGACACGGCGACCCAGATGGAGGCTTTCTTTACGGAACACGGGTTTGACCACCGCGTGGTCCGGAGCGACATCGGGGTACGGGCCCACAGCGAGGAGAACAGGGAGAATCCGTGTTTCCTCTGCTCCAGGCTGAGGAGGAAGATCTTTTTTGAGTTGGCTGGAGAACTGGGGTGCAGCCGGATCGCCTTTGGCCATCACAAGGACGACCTGATCGAGACCTTCTTCCTGAACCTCTTCTATGGGGCGTCGGCAAGCACTATGATGCCCGTCCAGGAGTTCTTTCAGGGAAAGGTCTTCGTTATCCGGCCCCTCTACATGATCGACCGCGACCTCATCGGCCGCTACGCGAAAGCCATGGGGTGGTCCGGGATCGATCCGGGGTGTCCGACCGCCGGCCGGTCCATGAGGCAAACAATCAAGGAGATGCTGAACGGGTTCTACAGAAGCAACAGGAAGATCAAGGGAAACGTCTTTCGTGCCCTCCACAATGTGCGGCCGGAGTATCTCCTGTGAGGGAGTTATGGGAAGGGCGCCGGTGGAGAGCTCATTGTGTCCGGGTTTCAAGAGAAAGGAGAGGGTATTATCCCTATGAAGTCGCCGTGTCAAAGCAGTCCAGGGGCGGAGGCAGGAGAGGGGGTTGGAGTGGGGCAAGGCGGATCGGGATCCGAAGCTCGCGAGAGGCATCTGGTTACAGGGGTCTGGGCCCTCGCGGTCTTCACCGCCTTTCTTTTCGGTTCCACCAGTGTCCACGTTGTCATCACGATGAGGGCCTATGAGGGCACAAAGGCCCAGATCGAGGCCATCCGGTCGCTGAATGAGTCTGTGAAGGAGATCCGGAAGTCCGTAACGGAGCTGTCCACCATTATCAGGGACACACAGGAGGGAGAACGAGGGGAAGAGGAACAGGGTCCCTTGCAGACACCCTATCTCGGAAACGGGAAGGTGTAGGCATTGATCATTGAACATTGAGCATCGATCAGAGAGACCTGCAGAACCCCTGCCCTCTCCCCCAGGATGGGGGAGAGGGCAGGGGTGAGGGGGAACTCTCACATGCCGAAAGAAGAACCGCGTTTATATCGGGACAGGAGAAAGGAGCACCTATGCCAAGGCGGGATGATATTCGGAAGGTAATGATCATCGGGTCAGGGCCCATTGTGATCGGTCAGGCCTGTGAATTCGACTATTCCGGGACTCAGGCGTGTAAGGCCCTGAGAAGGCTCGGTTACGAAATCGTACTGGCCAACTCCAACCCGGCGACCATTATGACCGATCCGGGAATGGCCGACAGGACCTATGTGGAGCCCCTCAACCTGAAGACCATGGAGGAGATCATCGATAAGGAAAGACCGGACGGGCTGCTCCCCAACCTGGGTGGTCAGACTGGATTGAATCTGTCCTTGGATCTCGCCCGCAAGGGCATCCTCGACAAGTACGGGGTCAAGGTCATCGGCGTGGATGTGGGCGCCATCGAAAGGGGGGAAGACCGCATCGTTTTCAAGGAGACCATGCAGAAGCTCGGCATTGAAATGCCCAAGAGCAAAGCCGCCTTCAGCGTGGAGGAGGCCGAAAAGATAGCGTCCGAACTGGGCTACCCCGTGGTGATCCGGCCCGCCTACACCCTGGGGGGGACGGGAGGGGGGCACGTTTACAACGTCGAGGAACTGCGGGTTGTGGCCGGCCGGGGCATTGCGGCGAGCATGGTGGGACAGATCCTGGTCGAAGAGTCGGTCCAGGGATGGGAAGAGCTCGAACTGGAGGTGGTGCGGGATGCCAAGAACCAGATGATCACGGTCTGCTTTATCGAGAACGTGGATGCCATGGGGGTCCATACGGGCGATTCCTACTGCACCGCACCCATGCTCACCATTTCACCGGATCTCCAGGCGAAGCTCCAGAAGTATTCCTATGACATTGTCGAGGCCATACAAGTGATCGGGGGGACCAACATCCAGTTCGCCCACGATCCAAAAACGGGGCGAGTGGTGGTCATCGAGATCAACCCAAGGACATCCCGCTCGTCGGCCCTGGCCTCCAAGGCGACCGGGTTCCCCATTGCCCTCATCTCCTCCATGCTGGCAGGCGGGCTGACCCTGGACGAAATTCCCTACTGGCGGGAGGGAACCCTGGATAAGTATGTCCCCTGGGGGGATTATGTGGTGGTGAAGTTCGCCCGGTGGGCCTTTGAAAAATTCGAAGGCGCCCAGGACAGGCTGGGCACCCAGATGAGGGCCGTGGGCGAAGTGATGAGCATTGGGAAGACCTACAAGGAGGCCTTGCAGAAGTCCATCCGCTCCCTGGAGATCGGCCGCTACGGCCTCGGTTTTGCTAGGGATTTCTACAAGAGGAGCCTGGATGAGTTAATGGATCTCCTCTCCGAGGCGACCAGCGAGCGCCAGTTCATCCTGTACGAGGCCCTGCGCAAAGGGGCGAACGTGGAGGATCTCTACGGCAAGACCTTCATCAAACCCTGGTTCATCGAGCAGATGAAGGAACTGGTGGAACTGGAGGAAAAGATCCTGACCTTCAAAGGGAGGGCGCTCCCGGACGATATCCTCGTCCAGGCCAAGAAAGACGGCTTTGCGGATCGCTATCTCGCCAAACTGCTCGGAGTCCCGGAAACGCAGATACGGGATCGTCGCCTCTCGATCGGCATGCCAGAAGCATGGGAGGCCGTGCCGGTGAGCGGTGTGGAAAATGCGGCCTACTACTACTCCACCTACAACGCCCCGGATCAGGTGAAGAGCAGCGACCGAAGGAAGGTGATGGTGCTGGGAGGAGGGCCCAACCGGATCGGCCAGGGCATCGAGTTCGACTACTGCTGCGTTCATGCGGCCTTCGCCCTCAGGGATGAGGGGTATGAATCCATCATGGTGAACTGCAATCCCGAGACCGTCTCCACGGATTTCGATACGTCGGACAAACTCTACTTCGAACCCCTGACCGTGGAGGACGTGCTGAGCATCTATGAGAAGGAAAAACCCGAGGGCGTGATCGTCCAGTTCGGGGGTCAGACCCCCCTCAATATCGCCAATGAACTGGAGGGGACGGGCGTCCGCATCCTGGGGACCTCCCCGGATACGATCGATCTGGCCGAGGACCGCGACCGTTTCCGGCATATGATGCGCAAACTGAACATCCCCCAGCCGGAATCAGGGATGGCGAGCAATCTGAAAGAGGCCCTGGATGTGGCGGCCGAGATCGGATACCCTCTGATGGTTCGGCCCTCCTATGTCCTTGGCGGACGCGCCATGGAGGTGATTCATGACGAGGAAATGCTGAGGCACTATGTGTCTGCCGCGGTGGACGTGACGCCCGAACGTCCCATTCTCATCGACAAGTTCCTGGAGAATGCCATCGAGTGCGAGGCCGACGCCATTGCGGACGGAACGGATGCCTTTGTTCCCGCCGTCATGGAACACATTGAACTGGCGGGGATCCATTCGGGCGATTCTGCCTGCGTGATTCCCCCCATCAGCATTCCCCCCAAGCACCTGGATACGATCTACGAGTACACCCGAAAAATCGCCGTGGAGCTGCACGTGGTGGGTCTGATGAACATCCAGTACGCCATCGCCCATGATACGGTCTACGTGCTGGAGGCCAATCCCAGGGCGTCCCGCACGGTGCCCCTCGTATCCAAGGTGTGCAACATCCCGATGGCCCGTCTGGCAACCCAGCTCATGCTGGGCAAGAAACTCAACGACCTGAATCTGGAACCCAAGAATATCCCTCACTTCGGCGTGAAGGAGGCGGTGTTCCCCTTCAACATGTTCCCGGAGGTCGATCCCCTGCTGGGGCCCGAGATGCGCTCCACAGGAGAGGTGCTAGGGATGGCTGATTCCTTTGGGCTTGCCTTTTTCAAGGCTGAGGAGGCGACCCTGCTCCCCCTGCCCACGGAGGGAACCGTTCTGCTCACGGTCTCCGAAAAGGACCGGCCGGCCGTGCTGGAGGTGGCCAAGCAGTTTCGAGATCTAAGATTCAAGATCAAGGCGACCAAGGGGACCGGAGAATTCCTGAAATCGCAAGGGATCGGGTGCGAGCACGTCCTCAAGGTCTTCGAGGGGAGACCCAATATCGTCGACCACATCAAGAACAAAGAGATTCACCTGGTCATCAACACGCCCAGCGGCAAACTCAGCAAGTATGACGACTCCTACATCCGCAAGTCGGCCATCGTCTACAAGGTGCCCTACATCACCACCCTGGCTGCGGCCCTGGCTGCAGCCAGGGGGATCAGGGCAGTGCGCAAAGGGCACGGATCCGTAAAATCCCTGCAGGAGTATCACGGAGAAATCAAATAGAGGCGCAGGGTGCAAAGTTCAAGGACGAGCTGAAAGCTCAAAGCTGAAAGGGTCTCTCGCGGAGGGCAGGACCTCGGAGACCTGACAGGTCTTTCTACGAGCCTCTGTGCTTCAGGGCGAGGGCTGCCTCGACTATCCGGTCAACAGTGATCCCCAGTTTTTCATAGAGGGTTTTGTACGGGGCTGATGCACCGAAGCGCTCAATACCGATGACCTCACCCCCGGATCCCACGTAGCGATGCCAGCCCTGGGGGCTGCCTGCCTCTACGGCAATCCTCTTTTCCACCCCAGGAGGCAGGACATCGTGCCTATAACGCTCGGGCTGCTTGTCGAAGAGTTCCCATGAAGGCATGCTCACCACCCTTGGGGATATGCCCTGTTGGCGAAGTCTTTGCGCGGCCTGGAGGGCCAGGGCGACCTCTGAGCCGGAAGCGATCAGGATGAGGTCGGGGTTCCCTCCCGTCTCCTGCGCCAGGGTGTAGGCGCCACGGTGAAGTCCCTCTGCAGGGGAGACTTGGTTGCGGTCCAGGGTGGGAAGATTTTGGCGGGACAGGACAAGGGCCACAGGGCCTGAGGTCTGTGAGAGGGCAAACCGCCAGGCCTCTGCCGTTTCATTGGCGTCACAGGGCCGGAGGACGGTCAGATGGGGAATCGCCCTCAAGGCGGCAAGGTGTTCGACGGGCTGGTGGGTAGGGCCATCCTCGCCAAGGCCTATGCTGTCGTGGGTGAAGACATAGATCACCTTGAGGCCCATGAGGGCGGCGAGGCGGATGGCGGGTCGCATGTAGTCCGAGAAGACCAGAAAGGTCCCGCCGTAAGGGATGAGACCGCCGTGGAGGGCCATGCCGTTCATGACGGCACCCATCCCGTGCTCCCGCACGCCGAAATGGAAATTGCGGCCTTCAAAGGAATCCCGCTGAAAGATCAGGCCGCCCTTGACGAACGTCTTGTTGGAGGGGGCGAGATCGGCGGAGCCGCCGATGAGGTTCGGGAACCGGCCAGCGAGGGCGTTCAGCACTGAACCGGAGGCCACACGGGTGGCCATGCCCTTCGGATCGGGGGGGAAGGCGGGAATATCCTCCTCCCAGTTTCCGGGGACTTTGGAGCGGAACCAGCGGTTCCACTCTTCGGCCTGTTCAGGATAAGCCCTTTCATAGGCCAGGAAACGTTTTTTCCAGACTTTTTCCATCTTTTCTCCCCTCGGGATCGCCCCGCGGAAAAGGGAAAGGGCCTGCTCCGGCACAAAGCATTCGGGCTCCGTGGGCCACCCAATCTTCTCCTTAGTGAGGCGCAGCTCTTCCGGGCCAAGGGGTTCTCCGTGGGCCGAGGAGGTATCCTGCTTGTTGGGGCTGCCGTATCCGATATGGGTCCGCACCGCGATGAGGGAAGGGCGATGCCTCTGGCTCCGGGCGACCCGGATGGCCCTGGCTATGGCCTGGAGATCGTTCCCGTCCTTGACCTCCTGCACATGCCACCCATAGGCCTTGAAACGGGCCACGCGGTTCTCCGTGAACGCCAGGTCCGTGACCCCGTCAATGGTGATGTGGTTGTCGTCGTAGAGATAGATGAGTCTACCGAGCCCCAGGTGGCCTGCCAGGGAGGCGGCCTCGTGGGAGACGCCCTCCATGAGGTCTCCGTCACTCACGATGCCGTACGTGTAGTGGTTGACGACCTCGTGACCTGGACGGTTGAAACGAGCGGCCAGGAAGCGTTCGGCAATGGCCATACCCACGCCATTGCCAAACCCCTGACCCAGGGGGCCGGTGGTCGTTTCCACGCCCGGGGTCCTGCCGAATTCGGGATGGCCCGGGGTCCTGCTCTCCCACTGGCGGAAGTTTTTGAGTTCCTCAAGGGAAAGGTCATAACCGGTGAGGTGGAGAAGACTGTAGAGCAGCATGGATCCGTGGCCTGCGGAGAGCACGAAGCGGTCCCTGTCGGGCCAGCCGGGGTTTCGGGGATGGTGTCTCAGGAAGCGTGTCCAGAGCACGTAGGCCATGGGGGCTGCGCCCATGGGCATGCCGGGGTGTCCTGACCTGGCCCTTTCCACGCAGTCGGCGGATAACATGCGAATCGTGTTGATACAGAGACTGTCCAGATCCATTTTATCGGCTCCTTTCGATGCTCTTTCTGAAAACACAGGGGTTTTTGTAGTCCCAAGTCCGTACAGTGTCAAGGCGGATGAACAAGGCAAAGGGGGTATTTCCCCGGTCCTGGCTGATGCGCTCCTAAAAAGGCCCTCCCATCTGTAAACGGTGTTGTCGAACCCGATGTGAGCCCCTTTTCCATAGGTAGGATGTCATTTGCGGGGAATCTCTGAATAAATCAACAATACTGAGGGGAATTGTACCCGCCCAAGTTGCCTCGGTTCTCCGACGTTGCTATATTCTTCCCAAGAAAGGCCGATCTCGTGAATTTCCATGATCAGGGTTGTGGTCGCCCCCACCCATGAAAATCCCCCTCGATCCCCCTTTTGGCAAAGAGGGAAGCTGAAGGAAAAGGCGAGCAAAAGGTCCCCCCATTGGCAAGGGGGGCCAGGGGGGATTTTAATGGCAAAAAGCCGCGTTCACCCTTCGATACCTCAGGGCGAACGCTTGGAATCCAGGGCAAGTATCCAGTTGCCCGTTCGTTAAGGGAAAAGACATATGGCGGAAGAGAGAAGAGTGGGACAATTGAAGAAGGTTTTGTTGAGCTTGGAGGCATGTCATCCTGCATCCAGCATGAATATGACACCGGAACCCCTCACCTTTGATTTCATTTACGGCATCGGGAGCGGAGGGCTCTCCCCCCTTGAAATAAAACTCAGCGGAAAGCGCGAAGGAGACGAAGTCCTCATCCCCATGACGGTGGAAGAAGTGCCCGCCTTTTTTCAGCACCTTCTCCCGCCGCCTCTCAACCTTCGGGATCAGGGGGCTGGCTTCACCCTGAAGGCCAGGATCGAGAGCGTGAGCGAACCCGACCCGCGAGAGGTCATCAGGGCCATGGCCGAGGCCGCGGAGTGCGGCAGTGATTGCTGCGGGCATTAGTATCCCGGGGTTATTGATAAGGCACATACACAAGGTGCATTCTCTGGTGTAAGAGGTGTCGCCTTCGACTACTCGTCTCCCTGCTGTTCCATGAGCCTTCTCAGTTCCTGGGCATTCGGCCCCAGGTCCCCAGCCTCCGCGGTGCAGGTGGGGCCCTCTATGATCCTCATTTCAGCAAGCCTTTTCTTGATCATAGGTGCAGGGTTCCGCTGATACAGCCTCATGAGACTGCTGACATACCTTCCGGTCTCCCAGATCTGCTGCATGCGGTCCGGGTACTCTTCCCGGCTGCCGCCCAGGTTGAGGGTGGAGTCGACGACCTTGTGCCACTCCTTCGGGGCCAGGTTTGCCCCGATGGAGACGACGCCGCTCAGGCTCGGATGGCTGAGGAACCGCGACTCCTCTCCGTCGTAGATCCTGAAGTCCTTCATCGCGCGCACAGCCTTCTGATAGTTGTGGGCCCTGTCCATAGGACCCGAGAAGATGAGCCCCTGAATATCCTCTATGCTGCAAATCTCCTTCAGGACCGCGGTGCGGATGTTGTTTCTCTTGAGGGGACGGCCGAGTCGACGGATGAAGTCCGGGTCGTTGTGGAGGACCCATTGGCGGTCGAACTGGGGCACCAGGTCATGGTAATACCGTGGAAGGCCCCTGTTGCTCTGATAGTAGAGCGGTGTATCCACCCAGAAGACCGGGCCGGTGTACCCGGCATTTGCCTCTTGTCTCTGAAGGAATCGCAGGGTCTCGATCGTGGACCGGGGAGACGGCCGGGTCACCCAGACGAAGAGGGGCATCTCTGCCTGGATGAGGCCGATGGTCTTTCGGAGCAGTGCGGCCCTCTGCGTTCCATCCAGTCGTTCCCCCTCTCCCCCATGCGGCCCGGCGAGGAAGAGGCCCTGGACGTAAGGCAGGACGCGATTCAGGAGACGGCCCAAACCTAGTTCGTCCAGATCACCGTTTTGGCGTAACGGGGTGACGAGATCGAGAATGAGACCCCTCGGCAGGCTTGATGTGGCCATTCAGTCTGAATTCCTCTCTCCCAAACAGGTCGTGGAGATGGACGATCCCCTTCACCCTCTTCTGCCTGTCCACGATACAGAGATGGGTGATCCCATAGAGTTCCATGATGCCGAGGGCCTCGGCGGCCTGCTGATTCTCGTCCACGGTTCTGGGCGAAGGGGACATGATCTCGTCCACCCTGAGTCGCAGCACATCCTTTCGTTTCCTGAGTGCCCTCCTCAGATCTCCGTCCGTCACGATCCCGGCCAATCGCCCACGGCCGTCCAGAACCAGGGTGGCGCCGATGCCTTTGGCATCCATTTCCTCTATCGCCGCCCCCACGGTGGAGCCCAGGGCCACCGAGGGCATGTGATCGTCCGTGAGCATCACCTCCCTCACCTTGATGCTCAGCCTCTCCCCGAGGGTCCCGCCGGGGTGGAATTGCCTGAAGTCCGTGGAACTGAATCTCCTGGAATGGATCAGGACCACGGCCAGGGCATCCCCCATGGCCAGGGCCGCCGTGGTGCTGGCCGTAGGCGCCAAACCCATGGGGCAGGCCTCCCTTTCGACCCCCACGTCAATGACCACGTCGCTTTCCACCGCCACAGGAGAGCTGACGGCACCCGTGAAGGAGATGATCCTGGCGCCCATCTTCTTGATGATGGGCAGGATGTGGATGATCTCGGAGGTCTGCCCGCTGTTCGACACAGTGATGATGATGTCGTCTTTGGTCACCATGCCCAGGTCGCCGTGAATGGCTTCGGCGGGATGGAGGAAGAGGGAGGGGGTTCCAGTGCTGTTGAGGGTGGCGGAAATCTTTCTGGCGATCAGTCCGGATTTTCCGATTCCCGTCAGAATGACCCTGCCCTTGGAATCAAGGATCATGTGGACGGCCCTTTCGAATTCAGGGCCTACCCGTTCCATGAGGCTCAGAATGGCCTCGGCCTCGATCCGGAGGACTTCTTTAACCTGTTCAATAACCATAGAAAAATGCCATCAGCCCCAGGCTGCGCCGGCCCTCAGGGTTCGATTTTTCTATCCATGTAACACGATCCCGGGCACTTTCTCAATGGTAATCTGAGGGAGTGCAGGAGCCTGTTGAAATTTGATCGCCACTGTAATAGAGGTAAAGACGGTGCGTACGCTGATAACATGAAAGGGAACACCTTATGAAAATAGAGAATTTCCCCGAAGAGGTCCGGCCCCATCTCGTGCCTGAACCCAGGGGAGACATGGTCTATCGCTGCCTGGGTTGTCAGCGCGAGGCAGATATCGATCATCTCCTGTACACCTGTCCGGAGTGCGGCGGGGTGCTGCTGCTCTATGACAGGAACTTCGCAGATCTCAAGGCTAGGGCCGGATCGCGGTGGCGGGAGATCTTTGACTACCGCAGGATGCTGAACATCCAGGCCCTGAAGGGGATCTTTCGCTACTACGAGTTCATCGCGCCGGTCCTCCCCCTGGAGCACATTGTCTATCTGGGGGAGGGCCACACACCCCTGGTGGAGGCCAACCGGTTCCTCCGGGACATGGTGGGCATTCCCTTTTATTTCAAAAACGACGGTTTGAATCCGAGCGCCTCCTTCAAGGACAGGGGGATGGCCTGTGCGCTGAGTTACCTGAATGATTTCGCCAAGAAACAGAGGGTGAGGAACCTGCTGGCCATATGTGCCTCCACGGGCGACACCTCTGCGTCCGCGGCCCTCTACGGCGCTTATCTGGGGGACATCCTGAAGTCCTCGGTGCTTCTTCCCCACGGCAAGGTCACGCCCCAGCAACTGGCCCAGCCCCTGGGGAGCGGGGCCAGGGTGATGGAGATCCCGGGGGTCTTCGACGATTGCATGAAGGTCGTGGAGTGCCTTGCGGAGGGATACCATGTGGCCCTCCTGAATTCCAAGAACAGCTGGCGCATCCTGGGCCAGGAATCCTTCTCGTTTGAGATCGCCCAGGACTTCGATTATGACGTGGGAGACAAGGTGGTGGTACTGCCCATCGGGAATGCGGGAAACATCACGGCCGTCATGAGCGGCTTCCTGAAATTTCAGGAAGCGGGAATCATCCCGGAACTCCCCAAGATCGTGGGGGTTCAGTCCGAGCACGCGGATCCCGTTTTTCGCTATTACCTGGAAGAAGAAGAGGAAAGACGCACCTTCGTTCCGGTGGCGGTGAAGCCGAGCGTGGCCCAGGCGGCCATGATCGGCAATCCCGTTTCCATGCCCAGGGTGATTGAACTGGCGAGGGCTTATAACAGGGCGGCAGGGGAAAGGCGGGTCCATGTGGTGCAGGTCAGCGAGCAGGAAATCATGGATGCCATGATGATCGCCAACAGGAACGGAAACATCGCCTGCACCCAGGGGGGCGAATCCATGGCAGGTCTCATGAGGGCTATCCGGAACGGTCAGGTACGGAAAGACGAAGTGGGCGTTCTGGACTCCACGGCCCACATGCTCAAGTTCATCAGCTTTCAGGACATGTACTTTCAGGACAGCTTCGGCCCTGAATTCGGGGTCCGGGCAAGACCGGAACTCAGGAACTCCCCTCTCCTTGTCAGGGCCGAAGGGGTGAGCAGGTTTCCGGAACCGGGCAGACCCCTTGAAGGCGACGAACTGAGGCATTACGTGGAGGGGACGGCCGCCGAGATCGCGAGGCTCCTGGGACTGGAAAGGAGATCGTGAAGATCCTCTTCGTATGCAGCGCCAACGTGAGCCGGAGTTTTCTGGCCGAGAGGCTTCTGAGGGAGGAAATGGACAGCCTTGGAATCAAGGATGTCTTTATCTCCTCGGCAGGGCTCCATGCCTTTCCCGGGAGCCCGGCGGACCCCAGGATGGTAGAGCATCTGGCCGGCATGGGCTTTTCCGTCCCGGCTCACGAGGCCAGGGTGATGAGCAAGGAAGACGCGGAGTGGGCCGATTTTATCCTGGTGATGGAAAAGGGACACGTACAGACCATCCGGAATCTCTGGCCGGTTGCCGGGCCGAAGGTGCAACTCCTTGGCAGGTGCCTCCCGGGTTCAGGGGAAGGGGATGAGATCATTGATCCCTTCGCCCGATCTGTCTACCACTACAGGCTCGCCCAGTCGCAGATCACGCTTGCCGTCAAGACCCTGGCCCGATGGCTGGCCTCTGGGAGAGGGAAAGGCTCGCCGTGCTCAGGATCAGGGTGATCGTAGTGGACCGGACCAGGCTGCCCTTCCTCAGGGACGGGGAGTCGTTTTACACCCGGCGAGTCCGCAGGTACGCGACCCTGGAGTGGACGGAGGTCAGGCCCGCGAAGATGTCCAGGGGCAGGCCCGAGCGGGAGGTCCTGGGTGAAGAAGGGAGCAACATCCTCAAACGGGTCAGCCCCGAGGACTTCCTGGTCGCCCTGGACCGCTCCGGCCGGCTCTTGGATTCGGAGAGACTGGCCGGGTGGCTGGCGGAGTTGTCCGGAAGGGGGATGGAGTGGCTCACCTTTGTGATCGGGGGGCCTTTGGGCCTTTCAGGGGAAGTCCTATCCCGTGCCCGTGAAACCCTCGCCCTCTCGCGGTTCACCTTCACCCACGAGATGAGCAGGCTCGTTCTGCTTGAGCAGCTTTACAGGGCCTACACCATCCTGCGCGGGGAGAGGTATCATAAGTAGGGTGCAGGGTTCAAGGTACAAGGAAAAGCTGGACCTGAATTAGCCACAGACACACACAGAGTCACACGGACAATCGGGGCGCTCCGACCCGCCTGCGCCGACCCGTCCTCCGTAGCAGGGCACCTGCGGAGGCTGGAGGCTTCGTAAACGCGGATGATCACACTTACGCTCACCGCCGCAGATGAAAATCCCCCTCTCCACCCAGGTGGGGGGAGAGGGTCGGGGTGAGGGGGGTGTTTTCACGGTAGAAAGTCCAGTTCACCCTTCGAAACCTCAGGGCGAACGCATGTCGCGGGCCATAAGTGTTTGATTCTACGTTTGTGGTGAAGCCTGTCCTGAGGTATCGAAGGATATCAAACCATGAACGAGAAGTCGCCCGCGGACTTTTTACGAAGCCGTCAAGGGTGGTTAAGGAAATCTCTTGAGGTTCACGGGGGGGATTTCGAAGATGCGTGGAAATGGCGGGGGGCGACGCAGAAGACCACGCCGGTGGCGAGTGGCTGCCGACAGGGGTAGGCTCAATGGGCCCTGCCGGAACTCGTCTCCAGGGCCATGGCGATCTTGCTCTTCAGTTCGGTCAGATCAAAGGACTTGATGACGTAATAGTCGGCTGCAATGGACTTCATGTCTTCTTTGAAGGTGTCATAGGCGGTGCAGAGGACCACGGGAAGGTCGTAGTACTTGTTGCGGATATCCTGGAGCAGATCCAGCCCATTGTAGTCCACCATCTTGATGTCCAGGACCACGAGGTCGGGTTTTTCCTCTTCGATCCTCTCCATGAGCTTGTACCCGCTGTCGGCGGTGATCACCTCGAAGCCCGCCTCTGTCAGCTCCTCCGAATAGAGGAACCGGATGTGTTCCTCGTCGTCCACAATCAGTATCTTCGCCATGGCTCGATCTCCGTCAGTAGGATACAGAAGAAAGATACCACAAATTGGGGGACTTGGCAAATACAGAAAAGGCGCATGGCACACGGCCTACGGCGCAACCCCCCTCGTCTGGCGGCGGGGCTGAATCGGAGAAGGCCGTTCAGGGGCCCTGTCACCATTTCATCCTCACTTTGATGCCCTTTTCGTGAAGAAATGCCTTGAGTTGCCGGATCGTATAAGCGCCGTAATGGGTGATGGAGGCCACGAGGGCGGCATCGGCCAGACCCGTGGTGAGCACATCCAGGAGGTCTTCGGGGCTCCCCGCCCCACCGGAGGCAATGACCGGAATCCGAACAACGGATGCGATGGCTTGATTCAGCCCCAGATCGTAGCCCCCCTTGGTGCCGTCCGCGTCGATGGAGTTGAGGCAGATCTCCCCCGCGCCGAGGGACTCGGCCCTTTCCGCCCAGGATACCGCATCGATTCCCGTGGGAACCCTTCCGCCGTCGATGACCACCTCAAGGCCGCTCGGGATTTGTTCCGTGGGAGGCACCCTCCTCACGTCCATTCCCAGGACGATGCACTGGGAACCGAAAGCCCGGGCGCCTTCGGAGATGATGCGGGGATTCCTGACTGCGGCGGAATTGACGCTCGTCTTCTCGGCCCCCGCGAGGAGGACGTCCCGCATCTCTTTTACCGTCTTGATGCCTCCTCCCACAGAGAAGGGGATGAAGATCTTCTCCGCCACCCTTCGGACCGTATCGATCATGATGTTCCTTCGGTCGCTCGACGCGGTGATGTCATAGAAGACGAGCTCGTCGGCGCCCTGCTCGTAATAGAAGGCCGCCATCTCCACGGGGTCGCCGATGTCCATGTTCTCCGCGAACTTGACACCCTTGGTGAGTTTGCCGTCCCTCACGTCCAGACAGGGGATGATCCGCTTGCTAAGCATGACTTTCCCCCTCCCATGCGCAGAAGTTGGAAAGGAGGCTGAGCCCCGCCCTGCCGCTCTTTTCAGGATGGAACTGGACGGCCACGAGGTTGTCCTTACACAGGACCGAGGCGAAGCGGATGCCGTGAGTGGTCTCCCCCAGGACCCGGCCGGGGTCGGCCGGGGACGGGTAATAGGAATGGACGAAGTAGAACTCGCTCTCCGGATCGATCCCGTGGAAGAGGGGGTGCCTCCTCTTGAGATCCACCCTGTTCCATCCCATGTGGGGGACTTTCAGTGGTTTTCCCTCTCCATCCGCCAGGGCCTCGGGAAATCGGATGACCTTCCCCCGGATCAGTCCAAGACAGGGGGTGCGGTTCTCGTCGCTCCACTCCATGATGATCTGCGTGCCCAGGCAGATGCCCAGAATGGGTTTGCCTTCGCGGAAGGCGTTGAGGAGGGCCCGGTCCAGCCCCATCCGCCGGAGATCGGCCATGGCCTTGCCGGCAGCGCCGACCCCCGGAAAGACGATCCTCTCTGCCGCAGCCAGTTCCGAGGCGTTGCGGGTGATGACCGAGGGCCTGTCCAGGGAACGGAGGGCCCTCCGGACGCTCGTCAGGTTGCCTGCTTCGTAATCAATGATGGCGATCATATCTCCAAGAATTCAGTAGTCAGAATACAGCACACAGAAGAATATTGCATGAACCATGATTGCTGTCGGGTTGCCTTCATGCCGCCTCCTGAATTCTGTCTTCTTCGTCCTGTCTCCTATCCGTAGTCATAGAATCCCCGGCCTGTCTTTCTGCCCAGCCAGCCGGCAGACACGTATTTGACGAGCAAGGGACAGGGCCGGTACTTGGTGTCCCCAAGGCCGTTGTGAAGTACCTGCATGATGGAGAGGCAGGTATCCAGACCGATCAGGTCGGCCAGGGCCAGCGGACCCATGGGGTGGTTCATTCCCAGTTTCATGACCTGGTCGATGTCCTCGGCAGTGCCCACCCCCTCGAAGAGCGCATAGATCGCCTCGTTGATCATGGGCATGAGGATCCGGTTTGCGATGAAGCCCGGGAAATCATTGGCCGGGACCGGCGT